>CALDOC010000344.1 GCA_937914675.1 uncultured Sulfurimonas sp. | reverse complement strand
CCGCCGACAAATTTTCAAATCCATCTTTTGTCACTAAAATATCGTCTTCTATTCTGATCCCAACGCCTCTATACTTTTTAGGCGCGGATTCATCCTCTTCGTCTATGTAGATTCCCGGCTCTATCGTCATGACCATTCCCTCTTTAAGCGGGATTTCTTTGCCTTTTTCATCTTTGTATGGGCACTCGTCATGAACGTCCAAACCCATCCAATGCCCTATTCCATGAGGATAATATTTTTTGTGCGCTTTGTCTTTGAGAAGTTTTTTATAGTTCCCCTTTAGTATGCCCAAACGTATCATCCCCTGACATAAAAGCTCTTCCGATTTTTTTTGTAAGAGAGTGCGTTTTACATTTGGTTTTATCATCTCGATTATCGCCAACTCCACTTCTAAAACCATCTCGTAGAGTTCTCTTTGAGCCTCGCTAAACTTGCCTGAAACGGGGACGCTTCTCGTTATGTCGCTGGCGTAATATTTATACTCGCATCCCGCGTCGATGAGAATGAGCTCTCCCTCGACTAATTTTTTGTCATTGCTTATATAATGAAGAGTGTTGGCTGCGTTTCCACAAGCCACTATGGATGTGTATGCGTCGCTAAAAGCGCCATTTTTTTTAAATACATACTCTATTTCAGCTTGTAATTCATACTCGTAACGAAGTTTTGAACTTGCGTTCATGGCTTTATGATGAGCCACTTTCGTAATGGCTATCGCTTGTTGAATCAACGCTATTTCCGATGGCGACTTTAAGAGACGCATCTCTTGAACGAGAGTCGCCAAATTTTCATAAGTTTGTATGTTTTTGGCGTCTTTTTTTATGTTTTGCGCATTTATAGAGTCTAAAGAAAAATCATAATGCAAACTCTTTTTATCTTTCAAATACTCTTTTAATTTTTCGCTTAACTCCGTATGCTCAAACGCCTCGTCAACCAAAAAGCGCTCTTTAGCTTTCTCCACTCCGAGTCGTTTGCCATTCCACAACTCTTGAGTTTTGTCTTTTTTGTGAACAAAAAGAATTGTTCTAACTTCTTTTTTGCTTTTTACAAAAACTAGACATGATTTATCTTCCAAAAAACCACTCATGTAGTAAAAATTGCTGTTTTGTCTAAACGGATACTCCGTATCGTTCGAACGAGTTTTAGACTCCGCGCTAAACATAATTCCAATGGAATTTTTTGGTAATTTTGAAGCTAATTTATCTCTTCGTTGTTTGTACTCCAACTCTTCAATCATTTGCAAATCTCACTGAGCCAATCTCTTATTTGGATAAGGACGTTTGACAAGCCTTGGTTTAAAGCTATCACTCCGCCTTTTGCGTTCAAGCTATATACTTTAACGCTTTGTGAAAATGTTTTTGAGTGCAAAACCGTATTTTTCGTTGCGTCGATGATAGTAACGTTGAGCGCCACTTTCGCCAAAGAAGAGTTCTCGTCTTCGCTAAAGTATTGCATAAATTCTTCAATGTTCGTCTCTAAAACAAGCCCTGATTTACTTCTGGATTTTGAAATCTGCACATTTTTAAAAAGATTGCTCTTTTGTAAAATGTTTAAAATTTGCGCGGTTATGGCTTTGTTTGGAGACTCCGCCCATTGCGATTGCCTGAAAATGTCTGAGCTGTAATCGCCATAAGCGTAACTCATCTCATTTGTCATAAGAGCGCTAGAGCTAAACGCCTGAGCCACTTTCAAGGACTTTTCACTATAGGAACTTTTTTGAAGCGCGCTCTGCTCCACTTTTGGGTTTAATCTATACTCTTGTATGGGAGGCCGAACCGTTGTGCAGCCGCTAAACATAAAAAGCGTAAATAGCGTTATAAGTTTCATATTACTTCTTTTCTCCTGGAGCTTTTTTAAGTTGAGTCTCTTTGTAAAGAAAATCCGACGGACTGCGTTTATACTGTTCAAGAACGCCGTCTAGTTTAATGATAAACGATTGCAACTCTAAAAACGTGTTGTTCATGGTGGGAACAACGTCCGAGGTGATTTCTTTTACGTTAAACTCGCCGCTCGAAACCGCCCTTTTAATCTCATCCATGGAAGATCTTATGCCTAGATAACTGTTCATGATGGAGCCAAAAGAGCCGGCTATCTCATCTTGCCAGCTTAAACTCTTGTTTATCAAGACGTCCACGTTTGGCAATAACAAGTCCATTTTGCGCGTTACTGAATTCATATTGTAAGTCAAGGAGTCCAGATTTGCCGTAGTTTCTTGTAGATGACGGATTGTTTTATCGTCCAACAATCTGTCCATTTTTGCGCTTACGCTCGCCAAATTTTTCAAAGCGTTGGCTATCTCTCGTTGATTGTCATCGTTTAAAAGCTTTTGCGTTCCAGTTAGCGTATTTGAAAACTTTCCAGTGACGCTAACCATTGATTGTTCTATGTTTTCCAAAAATGAGGGCACCGTTTTTATGACGGGATATTTTTCTCCTTTTTTGAGAACAAGTTCGGGAGCGTTGTTTTCGCCAAGAGTAAGATTTATGTAAGTTAAACCCGTTATTCCCTGCGCCGTCAAACGAGCGACGGTGCTCTCTTTTATGGGAGTGGTGAGCAGGATCGTCACCTGAATTTCCACTTGCTCGGAATTTTTTGGATTTATTGTCAAGCGAGTCACCTTGCCCACGCTAATCCCTCTATATTTTACCGGAGCGTCTATGTTTAAGCCTAAAACCGATTCGTCAAAATATATGGTGTATATCTTTGTTTTAGTCTCACTCGATGGCTTTATCATCCAAAAAGTGAAACCAAGCATCAAAACAAATCCAGTTAAAACCAACATGCCGACTAACGTGTAATTTACCCTATTATTCATATATTCTCTTTAAAAAAAGTTTGCGCAAATTTACTTTTACTCGATGATATCGCATCCAAACCGCCCTCGTAAGCTATTTTTTTATTGTCTATTATAGCAACTTTATCTAAAGTATCGTAAATTGATTGCAAATCATGCGATACCATGACGATTGTCAAACCCAACATGTCTCTAAGCTTTAGTATCAAAGAGTCAAACTCTCTAGCGGAAATCGGATCGAGTCCACTCGTTGGTTCGTCCAAAAAAAGAAGCTTGGGATCCATGGCGAGCGCGCGAGCCAATCCAGCCTTTTTTTTCATTCCTCCACTAATCTGAGAAGGAAAAAGATTTCCGTCTCTTAGGTTTAAACCA
Source organism: uncultured Sulfurimonas sp. (assembly GCA_937914675.1). Taxonomy (GTDB): domain Bacteria; phylum Campylobacterota; class Campylobacteria; order Campylobacterales; family Sulfurimonadaceae; genus Sulfurimonas. The sequence continues at coordinate 9,027 of CALDOC010000344.1, read as the reverse complement.
ACCAAATTGATTTTAAACTTAACGATTTCTTCTATCATCTTTTCGTCCAAGGAAGTGTATTCCCTCAAAGGCAAAGCGATATTGTCTTTAACGCTCAGAGAAGAAAAAAGAGCTCCCGCTTGAAACAGAACTCCCCATTGGCGTCTCAATTCCTGAGCGTTTGTTGAATTTATGGAGCCCAAGTCATGACCGAAAATATTAACATGGCCGCCGTCAAACTTTTGGAGCATCACCATTTCTCTCAAAAGCGTTGTTTTTCCACATCCGCTTGGACCCAAAAGTCCATAAATTTCACCCTCCTCAACGCTAAGGTCCAAACCGTCATGAACGACTCTTTTGTCAAAAATGGTTCTAAGAGCCTTCACTGTAATGATTTTTTTCATTATATTCCCAAGTTTGTAAACGCTATGGAAAAAACCGCGTCGCAGACTATGACCGCGAAGATTGATTCAACCACGCTTTTAGTCGTGTTAAACCCTATGCTCTGAGTGTCGTCTTTTACTCTTAAACCTCTATAAATGCCTATGGAGGCTATTAAAAATGCGAAGAAAGGGCCTTTGGCGACACCTATGAAAAAATGTTTCACGGCTACGACCTCACTGAATCTATCAAGGAATAATTGAGTAGTGATATTTAGGTCAACATTTGCGACTAACATGCCTCCAAATATTCCTAAAAGGTCTGAAACAAATATCAAAATGGGCAAAACGATCATTAAAGCTAAAATTCTGGGCATGACCAAAAAGACGTATGGATCAAAACCCATGGTCTCCATGGCGTCTAATTCTTGAGTGATTTTCATAGCCCCGATCTGAGCCGTAAACGCCGAACCGCTGCGACCCGCTATGACGATTGCCGTAATGAGCGGAGCCAACTCTCTAAGTATGGAAATTCCCAACATGTCCACTATGAAGATGTTCGCGCCATATATTTTCAGCTGATACGCGGACTGATAAGCCACTACGACGCCTATGAGAAAACTAGTGATGGCTATGATGCCCAAAGCTTTAACTCCGCTCTCGTTTATCTCAAAGGCTATTTCACGAAAACGCATGTTTTTAACGTTTTTTAGATAATGCAGCTTTGTCGCGAAAAGCTTGCCAATAAAATGCATAAAAGATAAAAATCCTACAAAACAATCATAGATGACTTTTCCAATTTTCTCTGTGACGCTAAGTTTTTCCTCAGTCGCCAAGTTCTCGGAGTTATTTTTATATTTTTTAACAAGAGCCAAAGTTGCGTTTATTTTCGAATCATCGCAGAGCAAAGACGTTGTAACGTTTTTTGAGATTAACGCGTCTTGAAGTTTGTCTATAAAAATTGCGGCGCTCGTATCTATAAAGAGCAGTCCACTTAAATCTATGGTAGCGACACAAGCCGCTACGTTTAAAGCGTCTATCTCTTTTTGACGCGTTGCGATGTCGTAAAGAGTAAATTCACCAAAGAAACTTAGGACGAGTTCCTCCTGTGAATTAGTAATCGTTAATTGTGAGCGCGTCATTATGATAAAAACTAAAAATCTCTTTCTAAAAGTTTGTTAACTTTTAGTATGGTTATAATTTTGTCTTCTTCTTTGCCGACGCCATCGATCATAGAATCTTCACCACTCATAGCGTCGGGAGCCGCGCTAATGTTTTCTTTTTTAATTCTAATCGCCATAGTCAATCTATCTATCACAAATCCAGCGACGTCGTCGCCATGTCTCATAACGATAAAACGAGTCTCGTCAGAATGCTTTTTAGTCGGAATCCCAAATTTAGCGCGTAAATCTATCAGTGGAATGACAGCCCCGCGAAGATTGAAGACCCCTAAAACGTACTTTGGAACCTGCGGAACTCTCGTCCATGAAAAAGGTTTTATAATCTCTTGAATGGCTAAAATTGGAACCGCGTACTCCTCATTGCCTATTACAAATCCAACTAACTGAACCACTACGTCGCGTTGCTCCAAAGAACTATTTTGCTGTTCATTTTGCTTGTTAATAATTTGTTGTAATTTATTACTCATTATAAGAACTCCGCTTTAAAGTTAATGTTTCTCTGCACTACGCTTGCCAAGTAATCCGAAGAGTAAGGTTTCGTGATATATTCAACCATTCCAGATTCAACGCCGCGCATGCGATCTGATTTTCCACTTCTTGAAGTCACGGCGATTAGAGGCAAGGTTTTATATTTATTATACTTTTTAATCTCTAACGCAAGTGAGTACCCATCCATTCTTGGCATCTCAATGTCTATAAGCATCGCGTCAAAATGATGATCGCCAGACTTTAACATACTTAAAGCTTCTTGTCCATCGCTCGCTTCAACAAGCGTCATACCCATGGATTCAAGAGCCTTTTTCATAATGGTTCTATCCGTTTTTGAATCATCTACGATCATAACGGTATAGTCGCTCGCTTTCTTTTTCTCTTTGGAAACTTCAGGAGCGCCCGACGAATTAGAAACCATGGCCGTCGCTTTTACGTTTCTAGCCATCTGCATAAGAGCCACTACGTCGACGATTAGCGTCACGCCTCCATCACCGCGAATGGTCGCTCCGGCAATGCCGTCTATTCCTTTTAAGTAGTCCCCTAGAGATTTGATAACTATCTCTTCTTGTCCAACCAACGTGTCAACGATTAGTCCTAGTTTGCTCGTGCCAAGACCAAGAACGACGACGTACGCATGTTCGCTAGAGTCTAAGATTCTCTCAACCTCAAAAATATCTCCAATATGGACCAACGACAATATGTCCTCGCGAAGTCTCATAACGGAACGACCTTCCACTGTGTATATTTCATCTTTTGAAATTCTCACCGTTTCTAAAACGGAAGCGAGAGGAATGGCGTAATACTCTTCTTGCACACCAACTAAAAGCGCTTGAATGATTGCTAGAGTCAAAGGAATTTTTAACTTTATGGAAGTTCCCTTGCCCAATTCGCTTTCAATGTCAATCATTCCATTTAATTTTTCTATATTCGTTTTAACAACGTCCATTCCGACGCCACGACCAGAAACGCTTGTAACCGTGGCCGCGGTTGAAAAACCAGGCTTAAATATGAGAGAGTAAGCGTCTTTGTCACTCATATTGTCAGCTTCTTTTTCTGTAATGATGCCTTTTTCTAGCGATTTGTTTTTAAGCATATTAACGTCCAAACCTTTGCCGTCGTCATCTATCTGAATAACGATTTGGTTCCCCTCGTTATAGGCTTTAAGAATTATAGTGCCCTTTTCAGTTTTTCCGTTTGCGACGCGAATGGCGGGAGTTTCGACTCCATGGTCGCATGAATTTCGAATAATGTGGACAAGCGGATCGCCAATCTCTTCAACGATCGATTTGTCAAGTTCCGTATCTTCACCCGAGATTTCCAACTCAATGTCTTTTTTTAATTCACGAGACAAATCACGTATCATTCGAGGAAATTTGTTAAAAACTTTTCCAATTGGAAGCATTCTTGTTTTCATAACGGCTATTTGAAGATCTGTCGTTACAAGAGAGACAATGGAAACGACTTGATTGAGTTCCTCTAAAAACTCTTCCCCCTCGTAGCGTTCTTCAACGTCGTCGTTTATTTTAATAAGTCTGTTTTTGGCGAGAACGAGTTCACCGATTAAGTTCATAAGGTGGTCAAGCCTTTTTACGTCAACGCGAATGGTCTGCTCCACAGTGGCTGGCTCGCGTTTTGTAGGAGCCGCCGCCTTAGCGTCATCGTCACTTTTCATTTTTCGTTCCGGCGCTGGCGGGGGCGGCGGTGGTGTAGTAACGGCGGGGGTGGGGGCTACGTACGGCTCTGGTTCGCTTTTAACTTCATCTTCAATTGGCGCGGGAGGAGCCTCGGGAACGCTCTCGCCTGCGGCAATCTTTGCCTCGCGTTTAGCTTTATCTTCATTTTGACGTTGATTGAGAAGTCTTTCTATCTCCGCTTCAATTTCATTGTCGTCCATACTGTCGTAATCTGGTTCTTCCTCAGGCGCTTCAACTATTGGAGCCACATTAGCGGCGACATTTGGAACAGCCACTGGCGATTCAATCTTGCCATCGCCGCCGCTCACTTTGTCAAGTCGGGCAACGCATTCAGACACGTCTATGCCAGCGTCTGAACTAGTGTCTCGAATAATGCGTAACAGAGCTTTCATTAAATCTATCGATTCTAAAACAACGTCCATGATGTCGGGAGTAAGAATCAAATCGCCATGTCTGGCTTTGTTAAGCACGTCTTCCATGTGATGCGTTAAGTGAGTCAACACGTCAAAATTTAAAAATGAAGAAGCTCCCTTCACCGTGTGCGCGACGCGGAATATCCCATTTAAAAGTTCTAAGTCTTCAGGAGTAGACTCCAACTCAACTAAATCTTCATCCAATTTTTCTACAAGCTCAAACGATTCAACTAAAAAATCTTGTAATATCTCTTGAAATTCATCCATACGTATACTCCTACTTTACATGAGCGCGAACTATTCGCGCTACTTCATCATAAAACGCGCTTGCTTCAAACTTAACCAAATATGCTTCTCCACCAGCTTCAATGCCTCTTCCCTCGCTAAAATGATCACTTATTGATGAGTTAAATATAATCGGTATAGTGCTAAAGCGTCCATCCGACTTAGTATTTGCCGCAAAATGGAAACCATCCATTTTAGGCATCTCAACGTCTGAAATTATCAGCTTTAAATGACTTCCTATTTCCTTGCCGTAAGTGTCATAAAGGTCATTTAATTTTGCGATGCCATCAACGCCATCGGTAGCTTCAAGAACTTTAAAACCCATTTTATGGAGAGCTTCTTTGACTATTTTTCTAGCCGTTGCGCTATCGTCTAAAATTAACACTAAGCCTGAAAACGTTTCTAGGTCTTCTGGAATGGCGTCAATGTCTGGAGAGTATAGTCCAAGATCTTGAACTACGCTTTCTAAATCAAGTATAAGAAGAACGTTATCGCCTTCTATTTTTGTAACTCCGGTGATTTTATTGCTATCCAAAGAGCCTGAACCACTCATAAAAGACGCGGGCTCTATATCGCTCCAGTTAATCCGTCTAATGCGTTTCGCCTCATGAACTACAAATCCAATCAGCACGTTGTTGAACTCGGTAATGATTACTCTTAAGTTTTTTTCAATGCCCTCGGGTTCTTGTATTCCCATCCACTTCGCTAAATTCACAACGGGAATAACGACTTCTCTTAAATCAAAAATTCCCTCGATAAAGCTTGGAGTTCCCGGCAGTTCTGTTAATTTAGGCACGCGAATAATCTCACGCACCTTTGAAACGTTTATGCCATAAATACCCTCATATACGCTGCCGTCTTCTTGTTTTAGTATACGAAAATCAACAAGTTCCATTTCATTGGAACCAACTTTTAGTGATTTGTCACTCATACTTTTATCCCTTTTGAGAAAATATTTTCTTCCAACAACTCTTTGTCATGCAAAGATTTTACTCTAAAATATCTTTGATTGCAAGCAAAAGCGGCTAAATTTACATATATCAATTCTTTGAAATCAATCACTTTATTTTGGTGGAAATGACCCTCGATAAAATAATCGCACTCGTATTTTTTAAAAACGCGACTAGAGATAAAGCCTCTAAAGTTGAGAAACTCTTTGCAATCGTCTTTTTTGGCTAAATAGATATTTAACCTTTTCCATATAAAATGATTTAGCGCGTTGTCCAGCGCTTTTAAAACGTATAAAACGATTTTGTTTCTTACTATCTTCACGTACGCTTTATAAAATCCGCCTATGTCAAAATCTCCATGAGCCAATAAAACTTTTTTCCCATGATAAAAACATTCGATTGGTTGCATCTGAATTGGGACTGTTTTTACGTTTGGAAAGATTTGATCGAGGTTAAAATCATGATTTCCCTCAAGATATATTATTTCAACAAATTGAGATATTTCATTTAACGATTCAATCATCCGAGAGTTAAGCTTTTGAGTGTATTGCACTCCACCAAAAAGCGCGTCAAAAATATCGCCCATGAGGATAAGTTGCGTTGGTTTAAGTTTTTTGGAGCGTATTTCCTCTATAAAGGGGAGTAACTCTGGTCTCATTTGCGAGTAATGCGCGTCGGAAATGATAAACGCGCCCTCTTTGAGTTCTATCTTAGGGGACATAAGCTATTCGCGCTATTCCCATGTTTTCGTCAAGGCCCATCATGATGTTCGCGTTTACTACCGCTTGGCTCGACGCCCCTCTCATGAGATTGTCAATCGCGCTTGCTATAAATAGCGTATCGCCTTTTCTTTTTACGTAAACGTCACAAAAATTTGTTCCCGAAACGTTTTTCATATCGACAGGATTTTCACTCACTCTTACGTTCTTTGCGTCTTTGTAAAACTCTTTTAAAAGTTCCACTTCGTCAAAATCGCCCTCTACTTGAATGTAGATGGAAGATAGCATTCCCCGAGTTATAGGAACCAAATGCGGAACAAAAATGACTTCCTCAAAAGAAACCCCTAGTTTTTGAGCTATTTCAGGAGCGTGTCTGTGCATAAGAGGATTATAAGCGAAAAGATTGTCATTGACGTTTACAAAATGCGTAACTTCGCTCAGTTTTTTACCCGCTCCGCTCACTCCCGTTTTCGCGTCGATGATAATGGGCGTTTGAGGCTGTCTCTTACTCATAAACGGCAGAAGTCCCAAAATTGCGGAGGTGGGAAAACAACCAGGATTCGCAACGAGTTTTGCTGTTTTTAACTGCTCCGTAAACATCTCGGGAAGACCGTAGACAACATGTTTTAAATTTTCAGCGTCTGTATGAGGCGCGTAAAACTCTTCGTAAACTTCTTGCGTGAGTCTATAATCTGCGGACAAATCGACTACTTTCAAATCAAGCGCGATTAACGGCTTCACGTAAGCCATGGCGGTTTTATGCGGAAGCGCTAAAAAAACCAGTTCACATTTTTTGGCTATTTCTTCGATGTCGGCTTTTTTCACTTCATCCTCGCAAACGCCATTTAAAGATGGGTGAAGAGCGTTGATTGTCGTATTACCTTCCGTGTTGGCTATATACGCGAGATTGAACTCTGGATGATTCAAAATGATTTTAACGAGTTCCAAACCAGTATAACCCGTCGCGCCAACTATGCCTACGTTTATCATCTTAGTTGCACTCGAACACTATTTCTTGATATTTCACTTCGTCAATTTCATACTCTTTGACTCCGTTTGGAAGACGACACCTCACTTCATCGCCCTCTTCATGCCCTAAAAGTTGTTTCGCTAAAGGCGAAGCAAACGATATGAGACCCATGTCGGGATTGGATTCGCAACCACCAACGATTGTATAAGTAACCACTTCATCGGTGCTTAAATCCGTCATAACGACGGTTGAGCCAAAGCTTACCTTAGCATGCGCCAATTCGCTTGGATCCACTATCTGTGAATTACCCAATATCTCTGAGAGTTCCGCTAAACGATTATCAATATACCTTTGCGTCTCTTTGGCGGCATGATACTCGGCGTTCTCTTTTAAGTCGCCATGCTCAAGGGCTTCTTCTATGTCTTTTACAACTTGTGGGCGTTTAACCGTTTTTAAATCTTTGACTTCGGCTTGTAATTTTTCATAACCGAAAAGCGTCATGGGCTCTACTCTTTGCATATTTATTCTCTTTTATATTTTATTTTTGAATTATATCAAAAGTTGAGTTTACTTCATGTGGTACTTAAATATAATACTTGCGTACGCGGACAACACGCTATTGAACTGATACGACGTGCCACTTTTGTCGTTGACCGAGTTAAGGCTCATATATTTACCGCCTAATTCAAAATCAACGCCATCTCCCGCATGAATGTTAAAACCCATGTCTCCACCAACGTATGGAGAGGAAATAGTGCGTGCGAAAGGTTCACCTTGTATAACAAACTTCATATTTGCGACACCGCCATTCGCGCCTATGAAAAAATTCGCCCCGTTAAACATATTAAAAAGATATTGTATCTCTCCCCCATAAGTGGCTATATAATCAAACGCGTTGTCTTGGCCTTTGTAATATCTACCGCTTAGGAACACTCTATAGTTTTCTGTCTCCGCGCCTATTTTTAAGCCTAAATGACCTAGAGATTTGTTGTCTTGTCGATAAGTAGCGGGAGTCGCCGTAGCGATGGCGGCGTCTATATAATTGTATCCACCCTCTATTCCCACTAAAGAGAAAGAGTCATATGTATACTCCGTACTCGCCCCCAACAAAGGCAACGCCAATACGGAAGTTGTGAGGATTAATTTCGCTAATTTATTTTTTATCATTTTTTTTCCTGTTTAATTAAAATTCGCTACTTGGCAACACGTTTTTAACAGTTATCGTACCTGAATTAGTAGATGAGCTAATGTTGACGTCAACATACCCTACTCCAGAATTTTCATTACAAAAAGACGCCGTTATGTTTCCATCACTCATTGAAGTGCCTTTTACCGACCAAACATTGCCATCGCCACTTACTTCAACGGCGTATCCAAAATTTGCGTTTTTATAATACTCAACGGTGTCGGTGATAGTAAGATTCATTCTTACAACGCCACTAAAATCTTTTGCAAAAGTATATGAAGGACCAGTCAAACCAGTCCCTCTTAACGTCGCCTTTCTTCCAATGCCTATTTTTCCTTGAGTGTCGTTGTTCTCACCAATTAAGTTCGCCCACAACACAACGCTTTTACCAACTAAGTAATAGTCGTACTCCACTTGAATAATCATACTACCCGTACTGCCTAGCGTATTGTTGTTGTCTTTCGCATATACGTTAGCGACGACGGGAGTTCCACTACATGTTTCATTTCTAAAGTTATTTCCCACCGCATAACCTAAACCGCTTATATCCGTTCCATTGAAATCATCTTTTAGAGATAATACTTGACTACTATTAACAGTGTTAATATCCCACTTTCCATAAGCGTCAAAGATATATCCATTTCCACCAAACAAGACTAACCTATCATTGACTAAATCAACATTGTCAAACGCCGCTTTTGAAGACGTAAAAGTGTCTGGAGTGGCGTTTGTTAAATTTCCATCATTGGCGACGGCGTCATAGTAGAGATAATTTGCG
>CALDOC010000343.1 GCA_937914675.1 uncultured Sulfurimonas sp. | reverse complement strand
ACAATACAAAAGAAGGAAGATAAATGTCAAATGTAGAAGCAAAACAAGTTTTTAATCCAAACAAAGAGTTTGCAAAAACGGCAAGAATTAAAAATATGTGCGAGTACCAAGCGCTGCAAGATGAAGCGATGGAAGATTATGAAGGTTTCTGGGGTAGATACGCTAAAGAGAAATTAGATTGGATTGAGCCATTCACTAACGTGCTTGACGAGAGCAACGCGCCTTTTGTAAAATGGTTTGACGGTGGAAAGCTAAACGTATCGGCTCAGTGCATCGACCGTCATTTGGAGTCTCGTAAAAACAAAGCGGCTATCATTTTCGAGGGCGATAGAGGCGACGTTCAGACCATTACTTATTTGGACTTGTTTAAAAACGTAAACAAGTTCGCCAACCTTTTAAAAGAAGATTTTGAAGTTAAAAAAGGCGACCGCGTCGTTATTTATATGCCAATGATTCCCGAAGCCGCTTACGCGATGCTTGCATGCGCTAGAATTGGCGCGATTCATAGTATCGTATTTGGAGGTTTTTCCGCCGAAGCGCTTAAAGATAGAATCGAAGACGCGCAGGCCAAAGTGGTCATTACTGCGGATGGAGCTTTTAGAAAAGAGAAGCCTTATATGTTAAAGCCGGTTGTCGACGCGGCAATTGACGATAACTCTCCGGTAAAAAAAGTTTTAGTCGTCGAGAGAAACAATGAAGAAGTTACTTGGACAGCGGGTCGCGATTACTCTTACAATGAACTCATTAAAAGCAAATCAAGTAAATGCGAAGCGGAAGTGATGGATGCGGAAGACCCACTTTTCTTGCTGTACACTTCAGGCTCCACAGGTAAGCCAAAAGGCGTTCAACACAACTCGGCAGGGTATATTCTTTGGGCGCAAATGACTATGGAATGGGTGTTTGACGTTAAAGAGAACGATACGTATTGGTGTACCGCCGACGTTGGTTGGATTACGGGGCACACTTACATCGTTTACGGTCCGCTTGCAATGGGCGCGACAACGGTAATGTTTGAGGGCGTTATCACTCATCCAGACGCTGGACGTCCTTGGAAAATGGTTGAAGAGCATAAAATCAATCAGTTTTACACGGCTCCAACGGCTATTCGCGTTTTACATAAAATGGGTGAACATGAGCCAGCGAAATACGACCTGTCGTCTCTTAAAGTTCTTGGAACGGTTGGCGAGCCAATCGATCCTCCAGCATGGAAATGGTACTATGAAGAAGTAGGTGGTTCTAAGTGCGCCATCGTGGATACGTATTGGCAAACCGAGACTGGTGGACATGTAGTCTCTCCACTTCCGGGCGCCACTCCAATCAAGCCAGGTTGCGCGACGCTTCCTCTTCCTGGAATCATAGCGGAAATTTTAGACCCTGCGTCTGGCGAAGTGGCTGAGGTTGGCGAGACTGGTTACATGTGCATCACTAGACCATGGCCGGCTCAAATTCGTGGCGTTTGGGGCGATGAAGAGCGTTATGTCAAATCATATTATGGCGACGTAAAAAAAGATGGCAAGCCAGTATACTTCACGGGAGACGGCGCTCGCTACGATGAAGATGGATACATTACCATTACTGGACGCACCGATGACGTTATTAACGTTTCAGGGCATAGAATGGGCACCGCCGAAGTTGAAGCGGCTATCAAAAAACATCCAAACGTGGCGGAAGTCGCGGTTGTTGGAAAACCGCATGAATTAAAAGGCGAGGGCATTTTCGCCTACATCGTTCTAAAGTCGGACGATGGCGTCGCCGATGAGGTGGAAGAGGTTAAAACAATCAACAAAATCATCCAAAGAGAGATAGGAAACATCGCTCTTTGCGACGATATGGTTTTTGCTCCGGGACTTCCTAAAACTCGTTCAGGAAAGATTATGAGAAGAATTCTTCGTTCTATCGCGAAAGGCGAAGCAATCACTCAAGACATCTCAACGCTTGAAGATCCAAGCATTGTTGAAAAAATCAATACGATGGTTAATAAATAAATTTCACCATTCTCGGGCTTGCCCCGAGAAGCTTTTCTCCCGTCTATGATATAATTTCACACCCTAAATTAAAAGAGACAATATGGAATTATGCG
>CALDOC010000342.1 GCA_937914675.1 uncultured Sulfurimonas sp. | reverse complement strand
TATTAAGAATAGCTCTTCTTATATCTCCATCGCTAATGGTGCCAAGTAATTTTTTGTTCTCATCCACCACTATCGCTAGTTGTTTTGAACTGCTGTCTATGATCTTAAGAACTTCCAATATGGAAGTTGTCTCTTTAATCATTATATCTTCAATATTTTTCATTATCTATTCTCTTTCCAAATAGGAGATTTTAATTCCCATTTTCCATTAATTTTATTCCATAAATGAGGAGATCGAAATTTTTCTATGGCGTCATGATATTGTTGGAGTGAAATATCCATATAGTCGCAACAATCTTTTATATACTGCTCAGGAAATTCCCCATCAAATCTTTTGATAAGCGCGATTCCTTCGTCACGAGTAATATCTCCATTTCTAACTTCTTGGGCAGAATCATATGTCGCTCTTCCTATGCCAAACTTGATAGTGGTGGTATGATAATGCAACCAATCGATTTTATCGTCAAGAGAACTATATTTGCTAAAACTTCCCTCCGTTCTGTAATCATTTGGCATAAAATTCGTATTTTCCACAGAGTAATAATAAACGTCCTGAGGATGCCATTTTACATAGTATCCAAGATAATGAACCTCTGTGCCCGTCTTTTCTATTTCATAAGGATTGACGGGGAAATAGGCTTCCAAATCGGAGAGTTTAAATCCAAAGTCGTCTATTAAGTCTTTTGCCGGAACGCCGCCTAAAACTAAATCCGATATGCTTATCTCCGCGCTATAATATTTTGGATCTCTCGTAGGCTTCTCGTTATCCTCTATCGCGTTGCCATATTCGGCTTCGTTTTCTCCAAATATCACGAGAGGAATGTCAAGCAAAACGGACAATCTTGGCGCAAGATTTTTTTGTCCTAAGATGAAAGGTTGAAAAGGGTGTCCAAGATTTAAAAAAGCGCTTTTTGTTAAAAATCTATGCAATTTTTTATTTTGATTGTAGGCGTAGTTCGCAAATCCGGCATCTAGCCATGAATCAAAATTTCTTCTCCCTATGTCGGTATAAAGAGCTGGTGGCCAAGTGATTAAAATAGGATTCATATTATATTTGTACTTTAGTATATGCGCGGCTTGAACGCTGTCTTTTCCACCGCTACCAGGAACTACAACGTCGTAGCGTCCATCGTTTCTTCTAAATCTATTGCATAACTCTTCTAGCTCTTTATGTCTCTCATCCCAATTTATCGTTTTTTTTCTCTCTGCGTATTTACATGCTTCGCATACGCCATCTTCTCCAAAAACAAGAGTTCTTTTTTTCTCACCCTCTTTTTGTTTAAACTCCACCGTAGAAGAAGGTCTTTGATTATTCATAGTGCATTTTTTACAAAACTTTACTTCCAATGGCAACCCATATTTTCCAAATAATTCACTCATGTTTTCTCCTACAATTCCAAAAAGTTTTTAAATAATTTTATGCCGGCTTCACGGCTTTTTTCAGGATGAAATTGAACTCCGTACAAATTATTTTTGTGAATCGCTGAAACAAACTGATGTCCCCCGTAGTTACTCAACGTAGCTATATCCGTGTAGTTCACCATCTCATACGAGTGCATAAAATAAAACTCTTCATTTTCCAAACCTTCTAAAAGTTTGTTTGACTTCACTATTTGTATGTTGCCAAATCCCATATGTGGCACTTTCGCGTCTACCAACATAGGTTTAACCTCAGCGTCAATCAGATTCAACCCTTCCGTTTTTCCATATTCAAATCCAAGCGTTGAGAGTATCTGCATGCCTAGACAAATTCCAAGCGTTGGTTTAGTCTCAATAGCCTTTTTTAACTCATCAAATAAATCATCGCTTTTAAGCTCATGCATGGCGTCTTTAAAACTTCCCACGCCGGGAAGCACTATTTTATCTACGCTCTTTAACTCCTCTTTAACGCTAATAACCTTTACCACGCCTCCAGCTTCTTTTATAGCTTTTTTGATGCTATGTATATTTCCCGCGATTCCATAATTTATCAAACCTATTACCTGACTCATTTTGACACCTCGATTCCACATGTTCTTAAATACTCTTTTATTTCTCTTATGGTCAGTTTATCATAATGGAGTACGCTGGCGACTGCGACTCCGCTTGGCTTTGCGTATTGAATCAACTCTTTAATATCTTCTAGTTTACCAGCTCCACTAGAGACGACGACAGGAATCTTCACGCTCTCTACAATCAGTTTTGACAACTCTACATCAAATCCTCTCTGGCGTCCATCACTGTCTACGCATTGAAGCAAAATTTCACCAGCGCCTCGTTCTTCGACTTCTTTAGCCCATTGGAGAACGTTTTTTCCACTTCGGATTCTTCCGCAATCAGTATAACACTCGTACCATGTATCCCATTTTTTTGCTTCAATGTTCACAACGACGGCCTGATTACCAAAAATTTGCGCCGCCTGATTGATAAGTTCAGGATTCTCTTGTACAGCGTAGGTGTTTAAAATTACTTTGTCGGCTCCAATATGAAACAATTTAGAAAAATCCTCAACGCTTCGAACTCCGCCACCTACTCCAAAAGGTATAAACAACTCATTCGCGGTTTTTTCAATCTCGTCAAACACTATTTCTCTTTGGTACAAAGAAGCGACAATATCAATATACATGACTTCATCAGCGCCTTGCTCATAATACTTTTTAGCAAGTTCCACTGGCGAGCCCATTTTTCTTAAACCTTCAAAATGTACAGGTTTTACGACATAAGGCGGCTTAACGTCGAGTTTCGCGATTATTCTTGTTCTCATATATTTTCCTCATTTACTTTAACGTCATAAAAAGATTTTTTAAGCATACCGTCCAAAGAGACGTTTTTAAGGCTCTCTTTTACCTTTTGGCTTGCGCAACCATCGCCATATGGATTTTTTACGTCAATCAAGGCGTCTTGAAATTCTGTGGAATATAATTTTTCAAAAGCTTCTAAAATAGAACGTTTGTCTGAACTGCAATCCAAAACGCTCTTGGCTTTTATTCTGCCTTTTTGTCTGTCGCCTACGTTGATGGTTCCGATTTTAAAACTAGGCGCTTCCAACAATCCGCTAGAACTGTTTCCCACCACCGCGTCGACAAATTGCAAAGCGCTTAAATATCGCACTTGCCCCAAAGACGTAAATCCTACGCTCTTTTGAAAATTTTTCGCCACGTACGCGTCGATCATTTGATTAATGACTCTTCCATCCATGTCGCTATTGGCTTTTGTAAATATGATGTTTGTGTTTTGAAGTTCGTCGAGAGTGTCAAGCAATTCCTCAAACTGCTCTTTCGCAGTTGATTTTTCTAAAGTTTCAGGGTGAAAAGTCACTAAAATATTTTTTTGATTGAGTTTAAAATCTATGGATTCTTCAAACGCTTCTTTGGAAAGTAGTTGTAATCTTTTGATATTTTCTACGCCCATTCCCCCAACGTTAAAAACTCTCTGAGGATGTTCGCCTAGTTGTATCACCCTGTTTCTATACTCATTGGTGGCCGTGAAATGCAAGTGACTCATTTTTGTGATGGAGTGCCGCATGGCTTCGTCAAAAGCCCCTTGAGTGGTTTCACCGCCATGAAGGTGCGCTATGGGAATTTTGCAAATCATAGCGGCGCTCACGGCTGAAAATATCTCATACCTATCGCCAAGAACCACCAAAATATCTGGTTTCAACGCGTCATAAGCCTCGCAAAAAGAGATAAGAGCCAATCCCATGGATTTTGAGACGCCGATTGAACTATCCGAAGACAACAACATTTCTATTTTTTTATCTATTTTAAAATCTTGTTCTATTATCTGATATGTCAATCCAAACTCGGGACTCAAATGCATGCCAGTCACTATGATTTGAAGCTCCAAATCGACGTCCATCTCTATCTCTTTCATAAGCCAATAGAGCAAGCCATACTCCGCGCGAGTTCCACTCACCACGCATATTTTTCTTTTCTTCATAGTTGTTCGTCTTCTTGATAATCTCTAGTTGCGACCTTGCCAACCACTTCGTCCCACCTCATGGGACTCATTCCATCCCCTGGTCTTTTGACGGCTAAATTCTCCCCTGTAAACGTTTCGCCCTTATGGATAAGCGTTTTAGCGACGATTGATTTTCTGGCTATTTTCATATTTGGAGTTTCGCTTTTTGAAGCTTTTTTTATGCCGCTCCCTAAAGCCAACTCAATATTTCTTATCGCTTTTACCATGGCTATGAGTTCATGTGGTTCTAAAGAGGCTTTATGGTCGGGACCTTGCATGGTTTTATCCAAAGTGAAATGTTTTTCTATACAAACGGCTCCCATGGCAACCGCCGCTATGTCGACTTCTATTCCCAAAGTGTGGTCGCTGTATCCAAACGCCACGTCAAAAGTATTGCCAATCGTCACCATGGCTCTTAGATTCACGTCTTCCATAGGC
>CALDOC010000341.1 GCA_937914675.1 uncultured Sulfurimonas sp. | reverse complement strand
AATATTTTTACAACCTAAAGTATAAGAAATAATGATATTATTTCGCCTATGAATAGTATTTTAAAATTTTTTGTCGTATATATGTATATGGTTGTTTTGACCTCGATTTTTAGCTTTTACTTCACATTGGAAGATAAGTATGAAAATGATTTGCTATTGACTCAGAAGCAGTTACATGGCATTGAGTACCTAAATATTTTATATCAACTCAGGGTAAGCGTCAAAAACTACAAAAGTTATGTGGAGCTTGATGAAAAGACGCAACTCGTATATGATGAGCAACTAAAAATTATTTCTAACATAGATATGATATACGATGTTCAAAACGAGTGTCCGCCCCTCAAAAACGCCTCTTTTAATGAGAAAATGGAAAATTTAAAAAAATTTAAATTAAGCGATGACGACTATTATGATTTAATTGATTTTATAAATCATGAATATTACAGAGTCGGCGACGTTGCAAATTTATTATTTGAACGCTCGCGAAAGTTATACTTTTTAAATACTTTGGCGACTCACTACTTACCTAAATATTTAGCGACTCTTTTAAGCGCATATGGCGTTATTGAAGAAGTGAACCATAAAGGGCATGTGAATAAAGAGAAAATAAACAGATTTATCGAACAAAACAAATTCCTAGAGTTGAGAGCGGAAAAAATTTTTGATATTATCGAATTTTTAGACCCTTATGAGGATGCGGCGACTCTTAAACGATTGATTTCTAAGATACGCAATGAACTTAAAGATTTGCCTAAAGACGCAAAAACGCTCCTTAGCTCGCAGAGCAACGTTTCAAACGCGCGATATATAAATACGACTGATAAAATTTTAGAAGAGACCTCTAAATTAAACGCAAACGTTATGGATCTTTTAGAATTAGCCTATTTGGAAAGAGAAAGAGAATTAACTAATAAAATATTTTACAACAGACTTTTGTTCGTATTTATTTTCTTCTTGATTAGCGCTCTATTCGTCTATTTTAGAATTGTATTCACTTCAAAAAAGAAACAAGAAAGCGAACTTAGAGGACTTGCCCTCAGCTTAAATAAATTAATCATTTTTTCTAAAACAAATAAACAAGGGCGCATTGTGCAGGTCAGCGAAGGATTTACTCAGTTATGCGGATATTCCAAAGATGAGCTGCTTAGTCGAACGCATTCGCTCTTAAAGCATGAGAATACCGATCCTTCCCTCTATGCGAATATGTGGAAAACCATAGCGGCCAAAAAACAATGGGAAGGCGAACTTCAAAATGTCCGTAAAGATGGTTCATCCTACTGGGTAAACTTAAAAATTCAACCAGAGTTCGATTCCATAGGCGATATTTCAGGCTACGTAGCTTATCGAATCGACATAACGCGCCAAAAAGAACTGGAATTGGAAAAACAAAAGACGATTGAGAGAATGAATATTTTAATCGCGCAAAACAACAAAACCAATTGAAGTCGCTAAACTCCACACCGCTTTGCTAAAATCAATAAGCAAAGCAAAAAAAGCTCTAAGCTATTCGTCATTTTTATGATTATTATGTTTTTTTAATATATTAATTTAAATCGAATTTTATCATTTTTGAGTATCATATGAAGAAATATAAAGGTTTTAAGATGAGCGAAGATTTATTTAAAGATTATGTTCCTGAAATTTTAGTTTATGATCCCAAGGTCGATGGCGGCTTTGAATACAAGGCTCGCGCGGAACATCTGGACGTAAAAGATTATCTACTAGGAAAAATACGTAGAGCAAAAGCAAAAGTCAAAGGCGGCAGAGCTCTTTTTAGACAACCAATTCGCACTGAAAATGAGGAATAAATGATACAAAAAGCAAACAAGGCGTACAACGACAAAGATTTTAAAACAGCGCATGAACTCTTCACGATTTTAGCGGAGCAAGGCGACGCGGACGCCCAAACTTCTTTGGGTTACATGTACCAAACCGCTCAAGGTTGCGAGAAAAACGAAGCGAAAACTTTAGAGCTTTACACAAAAGCGGCGGAAGCTAAACAACCTTACGCGCTTTTTAACCTAGCGATTCTTTATGAAAATGGCGTCGGCGGCGTCGCACATGACCAGTTCAAAGCGCATGAGTTGCACATGGAAGCGGCGCAAAGAGAAGTCCCTCCCGCCATGTATGAAGTGGCTCTGATGCTCGAGCGCGGTTTGGGCTGCGTTCAGAACTATTCCGAAGCGGCTTTTTGGTATGAAGAGGGAGCCAAAAGAGGTCACTTGGAATGTTTCAACAACCTTGGCGTTTTATACAAAGAGGGTCATGGAGTCCTACAAGACGACGCGAGATGTTTTATATGTTTCAAAAAAGCCGCCGATGGCAACTTGGCGCAAGGACTTTATAACCTCGGTCTTTTGTACGACCAAGGAATAGGCTGTGAAATGGACAACGACAAAGCGTTGGACTTATGCCGAAAAGCCGCGTACAACGGTCATGAGCAGGCGAAAAACATCATCAAAAGTCTTCAAGAAGATGGAAAAATAGTTTTTTAACCATCTCACTTCGCTCGCGCAACCATAATCCCCGCCATCACGATAAGCGTTATTCCAAAAGTCGTGACGAGGGATGGCAAAGAGTCGCCGAGAGTGAAACCCACCAAGATTGAAAACCCAATGTTCGAGTAACTCACCGCTCCGACGATTCCCGCTTTCGTTTCTCCGTAAGCCTTCGTCATGAGAAGTTGCGAGATCGTCGCTAAAACTCCCATGGCGATTACGTAGACCCATACGACGCCTTTGGGCATGACGAACTCGCCCAACATGAAATCCAACTCCGGCATGTTTAAATATGGCGAAATTAAAAAGAGTATTATCGGCCCGACGGTTCCCGTAAGCGCGAAAGAGAGGACTATCGCGCGAGTGTCGTAGTAACTTTTGAGCTCTCTCACCGAAGTGTAAGCCAAAGCCGCCCCCACTCCGCTGAAAATCCCCAAAACGTCATACTTTGAAAATCCAACGCCTGTCGGTTGCGTGATGAAAAGTATCCCTACAAAACCCATAAAAACCGCTAGCCAAGCCCTTGAAGATAATTTTTCACCTAAAAAAAACCAAGCGAAGACGGCTGTAAAGATTGGCGAAGTTTTTGAGTAAGTTATAGCGTCGCCGAGTGGTATGTTCGCTATGTTGTAGAAAAAGGCCAAAAGCGCCGCGAAGCCTATAAAACCGCGAAAAAAGAGCAAAAACGGTTTGCCTCCGACATGTCTCATAGGCTTTTTCAAAACCGCCAATCCAATCAAAAAAACCCCGGCGACGTTTCTAAAAAAAACGACTTCAAGAGATGGCATGCTCTCGCTCGCCACTTTCGCGAAGGCGCCCATGATGGCGAATGTGAAAGACGCCATAAGCATGTATCTTACGCCCTTGTTCAAATTAAACGCCTAAAACCGCGTTTATGGAGTACTTCATGTCGGCGTCGAGAGTGTCCATGCTTTTGAGCATCCATCTGAGATAACCGGCGTCTTCCCTCGCCACCTCTTCGAGATCTTTGCCCTTGTGTTTTCCAAATCTAAACGTTTTCACAAGGATGGGAGTGTTCGTCAAGTCCACCATCTTCTCAACTGGATTTTCAGCTGGAAACTTCTCGCTCACGAGCGCTTTTAGTTTTGAGAGAAGCAGTTTGAGCACGAGAACGTCACCGATGGCGTCATGGGCTTTTATCACGACGCCAAGCGTTTTGGCCTCATTTTCCTCCTCTTTGTAAAGTTCCATTTTGTAACGAAAGTACTGAAGTCTGTGAGCCTCTTCGTCGGGCAAAATATGTTTGGCGACTCTCAGAGTGTCTATCACTTTCATCCGCGTCTCAAACCCTTCTTTCTCAAGCATGCCCAAATCAAACGGCGCGTTGTGAATTATCATATAGTTCTCGTTCGTGTTGAGCTCTTGAAGCCTTTTAAACGCCCTCGTCTCCACGCAAGCGGGTTTGCCCTCAATCAACTCCGGAGTAATCCCATGCACCTCCATCGCCCCAAAACTGATGGGAACTTCCGAAGAGTTGAACTCGTTGTAAACTTCTATCTCTGGGGCGCCCAAGACTACGTACCCGAGTTGTATCACCCTGTCCTTTTCACCCGTTCCCGTTGTTTCCGTGTCTAAAATTATATATTTTTTCGCCATGTTCATTCCTACCTTTTACTTTCATAATTTACTTTAAAATCGCTAAACGAGTTTGCTTGTACCTTGACGCTAAACGTAACTAAATTTCCCTTAGTAAATTTATATTTTTGTTTTGTCTCTATTTTTGAGCCTCTGTTGTTGTTAAACGGCGCCAAAAGTTCCACCGTTTTTTCTTCATCGCTAGAGTTTTGAACTTTATACTCCACGTCGACGTCAAAGTTGTTTTTGTCGTCGTTTCTCTTGAGAACGGTTTGCGTCACTTTAAGGTCAAAGTTTTTGCCAAGTTTGAGTTCTATGGGAGTGTTTTTTGGAGTGTGGTTGATACTGGTTTCGCCTAGAAGCATGGAAACGTTTTGTAGTTTCGAGTACGTTCTCACGACGCCTTTTGGCAGGGGAACGTCAAGTGCTTGAACGATTGCGTATTGGCTTACGTCCGTTTGAATCTCGCCGTTCATGTAGAGTGGATTCGCCAACGTGGCGCTGTACTTTCTGCTTACGTCAAGCGAATTTTCGCTTATGAATTTTAGCTCCGTTTTTTCTTGATTGGCAAGGTTGACTTTAAAGGGGATTGCGTAAAGATGATAGCCCTCGTAAGAGCGTTCTTCCACCTCGACCGAATCCGCCATCGCTTTCATGTATCTCGCCTCGGGACGCGGCCGTTCGCCATTGGCTCTGTTAACGTCTCCCGCCAAAACGTAAAGCTGGGTCTCTTTAAAGGCCTTTCCGGAGTTGTTGTTTACGCTAATCCAACCGCTCAAATTCGCTTTGTTTGCATCAAGATTGAGCACGTAGTCGCTTTTCCAAGTTATGTTTTTTATGATGTAATCCATCTTCATGTTTGTTTCATAAGCCGACGCGCTTTTTATGTTCCAAACGAGAGAGGGTTTTGTGATCAACTCCTCGGGTATGGTTTGAAAAACGACGTCTTTCGCCTCGGCGGACATAATGGCGCCATTCGAAGATTTGACCAAACAAGTGGCGTTTTCATAAGAGAGCAACTCCACGTCCTCTTTGCCGAGCTTCACCGTCTTGCCGATGTGGGCGTCCAAAAGTTTTTGTCTAGTCAATTTGTCGTAGCGATACTGTTGCGAGTAGACAATCACGTCTTTTGGCAGTTCGACGTTTACCGAATCCGTCTCTATCGTGCTCGCGACTCCCTTGTAGAGTATGGAAGCGTCGCTAGGACTAAGAGAGAGTTTTCGCTCTTCATGAACAAGCCCTATGTTAGAGTTGTAAACTATGAGCGAATTGCTCGTCGGTTTTTCACTTAGCGTCGACGCGTCAAGCGCGCTTATCAATCCTAAAGAGGCGATTAATGCCAAAGTTATCTTCTTCATGCGAAATCCTTTTGTTTGAATATGATACACTTATATAAAAAATAAAAGGTAAAACTTTGATAACCTCGCCCATCGCTTATCTTTTCACGCTCGCGTTCGTCGGAACGTTTTTTCATCTCTTGGAGAGTAAAACAAAGTTTAAAGTTTTTAAATTCGTTCCGGCGGTCGTGATGATATACGCTTTTAGCATGTTTCTCGCTAGCGTTGGCGCCTTTGCCTCAAACGAGGAGATTAACGCCGTCTATAAACTTACAAAAACGAACCTGCTTCCCGCCATGCTCTTTCTCATGCTTTTGCAAGTCGATTTTAGACACTTTTTCAAGCTTGGCAAGAAGCTTCTCATCGCTTACGTTTTAGCGGTTTTTTCCATCGCTTTGGCTTTTATGGCGGTGGCTCTTTTGTTTGACTTTGACAAAAACATGTCCGCCGCGTTTGGAGCGTTGGCGGGCTCATGGATGGGCGGAACCGCAAACATGATAGCCGTCGGTTCCGCGCTTCGCGTAAGCGAAGACGCCTTCGCTTACGCTCTCGTGGTCGATAGCGTCAACTACACGATATGGGTCATGACGCTTCTCTTTTTGGTTCCTTTTGCCAAACTCTTTAACGCATGGACGAAAAGCGATGAAAACATGGCGTATCTAAGCGACATAGGCTGCGCTTGTAGCATGGGGGCGAAACGCTACTGGCTTCTCATAGCTTTGGCGCTCGGAGTCTCTTTGGGGTCTCAACTTTTGGCCTCGTACGTCTCTTTCATCAACAACTCGACGACCATGGTGCTTTTGGCGTCCCTCTTTGGAGCGCTTGGCTCGTTCACAAGGCTAAAAGAGCTCAACGGCTCAAGCGAAGTCGCGACCACCATGCTATACGTCATCATCGCCCTCATAGGTTCAAAAGCCCTCATCGAGAGTTTTAGCGGTCTTGGCGTTTACGTCTTGGCCGGTTTTATCATTTTACTCATTCACGCGCTCATCATGGTCATTGGCGCAAAAATCTTCAAACTAGATTTGTTTAGCGTCGCCGTCGCGTCGCTCTCAAACATAGGCGGAGTGGCGTCCGCCCCAATCCTCGCGGCGACTTACGACAAGTCACTCGTAAGCGTTGGCGTTTTGATGGCGATCATGGGTTACTTGATCGGCACTTTTGGAGGTCTTCTCGTGGGGAACGTTTTACTAACGTTCTAAGAAATTTATATCTAACTGACGTATTACTTTCCACGAGAAAGTCTCTCTTTTGGATATAATTCTTTCAACGAAACAAACTTCTCGCAATGTATTTATTATGTTTGAAAGTTTGACAACCGAAGGAAAAAAATGATCTATTCTATTACAACGCAAACGCCGCTACAAACGGTAAAAGACGCAATCAACTCAAACGCGAAAGAGTATGGTTTTGGAGTTTTAGGCTCTTATGAATTTAAAAAAATTTTAGACTCAAAAGGTTTCTCTTTGGAAAAAGACGTCACGGTTTACGAAGTGTGCAATCCCAAAGGCGGACATGACGCTCTTAGTCAGATTCCTGAAATATCGGCGTTTTTGCCTTGTCGCCTATCTGTTTTTGAAGATGGCGAAAACACGACAATCTCCACCATTGACATCTCAGTGATACTGGGTTGCGTAAACGCGAACCCTCAACTCCAAGGACACATGAACGCCATATACGAGAATCTCGTTAAGTTGATGCGCTCTCTGTAGTGAAAATCACAAAAATCACGACCACCATAAAGGTCATCGCGCTAAAAACTCCTTTCATCACCGCTCTCAGACGCGTGGAGAACGTTGAGTTCGTTCGAGTTGAAGTTTCTTGCGACAACGCTATGAGGGCGTTTGGCGAAGCTCCTGCGACTATGGCGATTACCGGTGAAAATTTGCAAATAATTCTCTCTTGCATAAACTCTCTCAAAAAAGAGCTTATTTCAAAAACCCCTCATGAAGCGCTCATTGTTTTGCACGACTCCAAAATAGGAAGTAGTTCAAAAGCCGCTCTGGACATGGCTCTGATGAGTTTAATGGCGAAAGAGAAAAAGGTGCCCCTTTACGAGTATCTCGGCGCCAAATCTAAAACAAAACTTCAAACGGACGTCACCATCAGTTTAAATAGCGTTGATAAGATGCTCCATGACGCGCAAGAAGCTTGTGAGAGTGGCATGAACGTTTTAAAAGTGAAACTTGGTTCAGACATCGCTCACGCCATAGAAGTCACCAAAACACTATCTACGCGACTCCCTCAGGCAAAACTTCTCATAGACGCCAATCAGGCTTGGAGTTTGAAAGATTCCCTTTTATTTATCGACGCCATGAGTGAAACGGAGATAGAACTCATCGAACAACCTGTAAAAGAGAGTGATTTAAACGCTCTCAAATCGATTGCCAACGCCACTCGGATTCCCATCTTAGCCGACGAGTCCGCTTTTAATTTAGAAGACGTCAAAAGAGTGCTCGACTCAAAAAGCGCGGACATGATAAACGTCAAGCTTATGAAGTGTGGAGGTTTAAGTAAAGCGGTGGAGATTTTGGAGTACGCAAGAGAGAAAAACGTGAAGTGCATGCTTGGTTCGATGCTAGAAGGTCCCATCTCCATAAACGCGGCCATTTCCTTGGCTATGGCGTACGTGGACGTCATAAAGTACGTGGACTTGGATAGTCCGCTACTTTACAAAACTCCAAGCGAAGAGCTGGAGTTTTGTTTTGATGGTTCTTTTATAGTCTAATAAAGACCAAATCTTCCATCGTTGCGTTTGTATAAAACTCGCGTTTTTCCTTCGTTGTCTAAAAAGATTTCAAATAGTTTTCCGCTCTCTTTGATGTTGTTTAAAACGTCTTCGACTTCAAGAGGCTTGTAGAGTTCAAGCTCTACTGGAACTATCTCGTCTTCCATCGCCTCCGCTTCTAATTTCACGTCGACGGTTTGCGCTTTAGCTTCGTTCATGCCGACTTTATGGTGCGACGTGTCACGGTCATGCATGCGACGCATGGCTTTTTGAGCTCTTGAAATGGCGACGTCGATTGCGGAGTATAAATCGGCGTCGTTTTGACTAATTACAATAGAGTTTTTGTGAGCGAGATTGATGACAAACTCAACAACCGAGTGATCTTTGCCTTTTTTTGTTTGCGCCGAAGCGACAACGTTTACAGAGATAATGTCCATGTTAAATTTGTTTAATGTTTCGATAGAAGAAGTCATATGCGCTTTCATAGCGTCAGTAAGTTCTACGTTTCTACCAGTTAGAGATATATTCATAATAAAATCCTTTTGTAACTTAAATGTCATAAATTATAGCGTTAAAAGGTT
>CALDOC010000340.1 GCA_937914675.1 uncultured Sulfurimonas sp. | reverse complement strand
CGTTCCATCAGTCGAGCCGACATTGCGAACTCCATAGACTCCATGAGGTTTGACAGCGGCGTGGAGAGCATCAACGTGCTCGTTGGGCGCATACGAAAGAAGATAGAAAAAGAGCCGAACAAACCTCAACTGCTTAAAACCATCCGTGGAATAGGATACCGTTTTGCGTACAAAATCTAAAAACTCAATCCTTAGAGCCATCACGCTCATCGGTTTTTTAACGGCTCTGCTTCTTGTCACGACCACCCTGCTTCTTGGCTACATAGCCATCGTGAACGATAAAACAAGCGCCATCAAGCAGAGCATAGTTTTGTACGACAATCTCCATAAGTACAAAACGGGGGACGAACTGCTCCAAAAATATCTCAAGATGAATCAGCTCACCATGGTTACGCTCGACGAGGCCAAAGCAATCATGAAGCGAGGCGAACAACTCGTGACGGACAAGGACATTCACAAAACGCTGCATGAGGCGAACATAGAGATTTTTGTCGAAAACGAGCACTATTTTTACGCCTACAAAGCGGACGCGGACATGTTTTACTTTGTCAATGAAACGCCGATGACCCCTATTCCAAAGTATTTGGGCGTTGCCACTTTGGCGCTTTTGACGATTCTCTTTTTATTGTACGGATTCATCAAGAAGTCCATGTATCCGTTGCAGCTTCTTCACAAAAACATAGACAAATTTTCACGAGGCGAAACAATCCAAAAAGACGAGCTCGACAGCTCCGACGAAGTGGCGCAGGTCTCGAACGCTTTTTGCGAGGCGGCTTCGACGATAGACGCGCTTCAAAAAAGTCGTATTTTGTTTTTGCGCAACGTTATGCATGAACTCAAAACGCCAATAACGAGAGCCAAACTTATAACGCACTCGTTTGACGACGCGTTAGCGGACAAGGACAAGCTTCTAGACGCGCTAATGGTCATGGAAACGCAGCTCAAGGAGTTGAGCGACATCGAAGCGATTACGTCCAAGGCGCAATCGCTGGACATAAAAGAGTACGCGCTCATAGACGTTTTAGAAAACGTTTATGATATTTTACGCCTTGAGGACGTGGCGTCCAACGTGAGCCAAGAAGTTGTGAAAGTCGACTTCAATCTTTTCTCAACCGCCCTGAAAAATCTTGTGGACAACGCGAGGAAATATAGCGCGGATGGGGAAA
>CALDOC010000339.1 GCA_937914675.1 uncultured Sulfurimonas sp. | reverse complement strand
TCTCCATTATCCGTGTCGATATGTGAAATTTTCACGCTGACGTTTAAGTTACTTAAGGGAGCTTTGGAGACGTTGAGCGTATACAACGCGGCGCCGCCCTCTTCGATGAGAGTCATTCCTCCAATAAAAATATCCGCGTTTTCGCCGATTGGAGCGGCCGGAGGCAAGATGAGTTCCGATTGGGCAAACAGTGGTTTGTCCGGTAAAACTTCAGAGACGACGTCCACAATTTTCACGGGTTCCAAAACCAAGTCAACCACTTCTTGTGGATTGCTCTGTTGGGCGACTTTGCCAAAATCGTCATAAGATTGAGAAAGCGCTAATGGTTTGTCCTCAGAATTCGCAACCTTGGCTTGAAATTTAGCGTTTCCAAGTCCACTATTGACGTCCGCCTCATCTCCCGTGCGATTGTCAAATTTTGCGTTCGTCTCTTCTTCTTTCTTTTTTTCTTCCGCGGCCGCGACAACTTCTGGCTCACTGTTGACGCTTTCAACGAACTCGTCGGCGACAATGTTGTTTTCATCTTTAACAGAGAACTCATCTCCTTTAAAGCCTTCTCCATTCAAAGAGGAATCAAACAACAAGGGTTCATTTCCCGCGAGTTTGATGTCGGCGGAGCCATTTTCACGAGAGATGGTCACGTAACTTCCCTCTTCGCCGTCGCCAACAACTTTTTCACCCTCAAAAATTGGACTGCCAAGAGAGAGGTCCCTACTCTCCTTGTCATTTCCAATAACTTTAAACGCGCCGTCTATTTTTGTGACGTAACCTACAATGTTTGCCATAGGATATTCCTTTTATATTTTTTACTCTTATGAACCGTCATCTCTATCTCTCGCTAAACATATACTGTTTTGTCTTTAAAATTGGTTTCAATATATAATCCATTACCGTTTTTTTGCCCGTAATTATGTCCGCGTTAACGGTCATTCCCGGCATAAGAATGATTTTTCTATTCTCCGACGCTTGACTCATTTGCGTTTTAATTTTAACCTTATAAAATTTGTTGTCTTTTGAATCTTTGATGGTGTCGGCGCTAACGCTGACAACCTCGCCTTTAAGCGCTCCAAATATCGCAAAATCATAAGCGGTTATTTTCACCATCGCCTTTTGCGATGGAAATATAAACGCGATGTCCGACGGTTTGACGTTGACCTCAACCCATAAAGTCGCGTCAGAGGGAACTATTTCAACTATGTTCTCACCTGGTTTTATGACGCCGCCAACGGTGTGAACGAAAAGTTTTTGGATAAGACCGTTGACGGGAGAGAGGACAAGAGTTCTCGTCACTTGGTCTCTAAGCGCGCCCGCGGTCGCGTCTGTTCTTAGCAACTCCGAAGTAAGTTTGTTTAACTCTTCTTGAGCGTCGCTCATGGCGTGTTTTGTTATCTCTGATTTTTTGACTTTAATCTCTTGTAGCGAAGATTGCAATCTTGGCACCGCCTCTTTTGCCGAATGGTAGCGTTCTCGTATGTCGTTTTCTTCTCTTTGCAATTTTAAAAAATCTATCTTTGATTTTATCCCTTTTGCGACCATTGGCCTGTTGATTTTTATCTCTTCTCGTATCAAATTTAAACTGCGTTGCAAATCGCCAACTCTTGTAATTGATTCTCTCAATTCGCTCTTCGCCTGATACTCTTGTTCATTCAAAATGCTTATCTGCGATTCTATATAAGAGTTGTTTATCAAAAATAATTTTTTCTCTCTATCATATAATTTTGGGTACTCTTTTATAAAATTTTTATCTATCTCAAAATTTGAGCCCGTCGCTTGAGCCTTGAGTCTAAATATTTGGGCTTGAAGTTCCTGAGATTTTAATAAACTTGATTCATAAGACGCGCTAGATTTTCTATTGTCAATTTTTACCAACACTTGGCCTTTAGTGACTTTTTGCGCTTCATGAACGGATATTTCCTCTATTATGCCACCCTCGAGATTTTGAACAAGTTGGTTCTCTCCGCTTGGAACTATCTCGCCGTTGCCTCGAACCAGCTCGTCTATGGGGGCCAAGTTCGCCCAGATTAAAAAAGCGGCTATTACAAAAAGCCATATGTACAAAACTACTCGCAACTTAAAAGGACTCTTTTGCAAAATCGCTTGCGAGAGGGAGTTTATGTACTCGTAATCTTCATCTTTTAAATTGCCATTACCCATTGTCGTCGCCTTGCAAAGCTTTTAAAACGTCGGTTTTTTTACCATCAAGATATAGTTTGGCTTGATTCATGACTATCACCCTGTCTACGACTTCCAACATGCTCATTTTTTGAGTTATGAGAAGAGTGGTTTTTCCATTGAGGTGGGTCTTTAGAGATTTTATGAGGGTCGACTCGGTCATCTGATCCATCGCGTTTGACGGTTCGTCAAACAACATGATTGGCGCGTCGTACAAAAAAGCTCTCGCTATTCCAATCCCCTGCTTTTGTCCACCTGAAACGCCCGCGCCCCTTTCGCCGATGGGCATGTCAAAACCTCTGGGGTCTCTTTTTACAAACTCGTCAATGCCGCTTATGTTCGCCGCCCTTTTGAGCTCCGAGTCGCTCGCGTAAGACGCGCGGTAGATGACGTTGTCTTTGAGCGTTCCCTTGAAGAGTTGTATCTCTTGCGACACGTAACCAATGTTTCTTCGTAAATCGGTGGGATTTATCTGCTTTATATCTATGCCGTCCACTAGGATGGTTCCGCTTGTCGGTTCGTATAAACGAAGCAACAATTTTTCAATTGTGGTTTTTCCAGAACCTATTCTTCCTATTATCCCGACTCTCTCTCCGCTTCTAATCATGAAGGAGAGATTTTCAAGCACCAAGACTTCGCTTCCGGGATAAGAGAAACTTACGTTTTTAAACTCGATGTTTCCCTCAAAACTAGGATGCTCGACAAACTTTGACGCTTCGCCCTTCTCGCTAGGAAGCTTTATGACGTCGTCAATGATTTTATAAGACGTTTTGGCGTCCTCGTAGTTCGTTATGAGACCCGTCGCTTGTCCCATGGGCGCTAAAACTCGCGAGGTCAAAATCACGACCGCGATTAAGCCGCCCATGGTAAGTTCAAAATCTTTAATCAAAAACACGCCATATACGACAACCAACACGCTGTTGAGTTGCATAAAGAATCCAGTGACGTTTGGTATCAAGGAGGCAAGGATTCTCGACTTCAATCCAATCGCCGCCGATTCTCCAACCGCTTCTTCCCAAGACCACTGCATATGAGAAGACATTCCCAAAGTCTTGAGCGTCTCTATGTTTTGTAAAGACTCAACGATAATGGAACTCTTTTTAGACGCGACGTGATGAGTCTGTTCTATATACTTTTGTAGCGGCTTTTTGATGATCAAAGCAAAGACGAGAAGTATCGCTATGGTCGTTAGAGGAACGATAACTATGTTGCCACCGATATAATATATAACGACTAAAAAAACAATGGCGAAAGGAAGATCGATTAGCGCCGTTAAAGTCGCGTTCGTCAAAAAAGATCTCAGCGTGTCAAAATCTTTTAGATTGTTTGCGAACGAACCCACAGAAGAGGGAAAATGACTCATTTTGATATTCATGACTTTTTCAAAAATTATGGAAGATATGATTACGTCGCTTTTTTTGGCTGCAACCTCTAAGAAAGTCGAACGAACGTATTTTGAAACTACGTCCACGATATATATGAGAATCACTCCTATGGCGAAGACGGTGAGCGTTTCCGTCGAGTTGTTCGGTATGACTCTGTCGTATACGCTCATGGTGAACAAAGGAGTGGCTAAAATGAAAATGTTTATAAGCAAAGAAGCTAAAAAGACGTCCACGTATATAGTTTTGGATAATTTTATTGTCGACCAAAACCAATGTTCTTGATCAATTTTAAGAGTCTTTGAGTGCTCGCTATCATACTTGTAAATTTTTTTCAACACATAAGAGAAGCCTAAATAGTTTTTACTTAACTCTTTTACGTCGATCCATTGCTCTAACACGTCGTCGCCATCCGAAGTAATGATTTTAGCTCTTAATTTATCCTCGCTAAAGGAATCAACGATGCAGGACTCTCTTGAGGATAGCAGCAGTATCATGGGAAGTTGGAGTGGAGAGATGTTTTCAATGTCAACTTTTAGAAGTTTTGATTTTAGCCCGGCGTTCGAAGACGCGCGAGTGAAGAGTGATTTAGACTCATTTATGGAAAAAAGTTCTAAATCGCTTTTACCAAGTTCTATGGGCAATCCCGCGCTCAACGTTTCAACGCTATAGCGCCTATGATACACTTGAGCGTATAAACTTAAAATATTTATTAAAGACAATGGAGACAAAACGTCCTCATCGACTGACGTCTCTATAAAGGCCAATTTTTTATACCTAATCAGCCAACAAGCCGTTGGAATCTTCATCGTCTATAATTGGCATTGCGTCCTCATTGTCGACCGCGTCTAGTCCGACTAGACCGACTTGGCTCATATATGCGTAATCATTTCCCATAACCCCAGCGACAAGCAGCCCCATGGAATCGAGTATTCTGTATTTTGCGAACAGACTGTCGTAGTTCGCCCTCACTATTTGAGCTTTCGCGTTGATGAAATCATTTTGAGCCGACAGCAAATCCAACAACGTTCGTCTGCCTATGTCATACTCTTCTTTATAAAGTGAAAGCGTTTCGCTACTGTATTCTTTATATTTTAGCAACTCGACAAGTTGCTTGTCGATCATGCTAAAAGCCGACCATGAAAGTTCTAAGCCTTCAATCGTTTGCCTTTGCAGCTCATTTTTCACCTGAATGTCGCGATGTATCGTACTCACCGCTTTTTGAACGTTAGATTCGTCCGCGCCACCGCGATACAAGTTGTATGACAAAACGACGCCCGCGCGAAATCTGTTTCGCTCTGTTTTTAGTCCATAGGTGTTTTTGTCAAGATTTTGCTGCAACGTCAAGTCTATTTTTGGATAGTAATTTTTCTTTTTTTGATCTTTTAAATACTGGGACGCTTTAATGTTGTACTTCGCGACCATGATGGAAGGGTTGTTTCGAATTGAGTACTCCGTAGCTTCCTCGAGCGTTTTTGGCAACATCACTTTAAAGCTTGGAACCTCGAGAGAATCCATCTCAACGCTCTCGCCATACGTCTTTTTAAAATTAAAAACCGCGTCCATCGCGTTGTTTTGTTGAACGATCATATTTGAACGCGCCAAGAAAAGAGAGGACTCGATCTTTCTCATTTCAGATTTTGTCGTAACTCCCGCGCTGTACAACTCTTTGACTTTTGTGAAAATTTCTTCATTGATAGCGACGTTTTCATTCGCCGTCAGTAGCAACTCCCGTTGCTTGAGAACTTCGATATACCTTCTTGTTAGTTCAAACGCCGTGTCGTCCGCTTTTTCTATAAAATTGTAAGCCGCGGCGACTATCCTTGATTTTTGATAGTCGACTTTATTCGTCGTGCTAAAACCATCAAAAATATTTAACATGGCCGTCAATGAATTTTCATAATACGTTAGCGACGTGTCATTGGGAAATATAACCGAATTTTTAGCGTCGGTGTTTTCTC
Organism: uncultured Sulfurimonas sp.; assembly: GCA_937914675.1. GTDB lineage: Bacteria > Campylobacterota > Campylobacteria > Campylobacterales > Sulfurimonadaceae > Sulfurimonas. Next base: position 977 of record CALDOC010000339.1, on the reverse strand, counting down.
GTCCCACGCTAGAAAGCAAATCCACCGTAGGGAGATATTCAGAACGAGCTATGCTTAAATCTTTTGAGGTTTCTCTATAGTTTGCCAATCTCTCTAGTACGATTGGATTTGTTTGCAAAACTTTTTCAACGCTTTGCTGAAGGGTTTGAGCTTGGAGAAGCGTTAAAGCGGTGGTTAATGAGAGTAAAATTTTCTTTATCATCTTAGTTTTCCTCCTTTGTCACTGTTACTTCTATGCGACGATTTTTCGCCCTTCCCTCTCTTGTGTCGTTACTGGCTATCGGCTCATTGGGACCAACTCCGTCGACGCTTAAACTTTCATACGCGACGCCCAAATCGACAAGTTTGTCTCGCACGGATTTGGCGCGATTTAAAGACAATAAAATATTGTCCGTATGTGCGCTTCTAGAGTCCGTGTGTCCAACGATTTTTGCTTTGTATTCTGGATTTTTTATTAAAAAGTTTGCAAATTCTTCTATTTCGCTCTGATATCCTTTTAAAATATCATACTTCGCGGTTCTGAAGTTTACTTTTAAGGTTACTATTTTTACAATTTTGGTTTTAACGACTTTTTCTTCCACGACTGGTTCGATGACAGGTTCTATTATAACCGTATGACACCCTTTTTCGTCTACTTTTGTCTGCAATGGGGTATCGAGACAATCGTCCATGCTATCCCGAACTCCGTCTTGATCGCCGTCGTAGATAACCTGATATTGACTAACCGCCATTTTACTTCCAAGATCATACGTGAGTTCATCACAACCGTTTCTGTCATAACTATTTCCACAATCCACAGCATAAAGACTACACGCTAATCCGGCTAATAAAAATATCGCTTTTATTTTCAAAATTTAGGCTCCCAATTTGATATAAGGGTAATTATACCTATAATTAGTGAGTAAATAGTGATTTTAACTTATTATCCGAAAAATTTTAATGTAATATAATAATATATTATTATGTTCAATACCTTA
>CALDOC010000338.1 GCA_937914675.1 uncultured Sulfurimonas sp. | reverse complement strand
TTGGAATCTCTGAGAGTTTCTTGTCGTCCGAGTCAAATCGTTGAGACAGAAGATGGAAAAGTTCCTGTTTCGTGAGGGAATTTATGTTTGTCATTTTGACTCCGGTAAATGAATATCCATTTTCGCAATCTCGCCAATTTATTTACAAGATTGCATGAAATTGTAGCGTAAAAGTCCAAATTATTTTTGATTAATAAAGCTTATGACATAATGTGAAAAGATGAAGTTTGATGATGGGAGAAGCGACGATGGACACTGAAAAATTATCAACGAAAGAGATATTAAATCATCTTGACGTAAACATGGAGACGGGTCTTTCCAGCGGTGACGCTAATGAGAGGCTATCATTTTATGGGAGGAATGAGTTTATTGAAAAAGAGGAGACTCTGTCTGGACGAATTTTAAGGCGCCTTTGGGGACCGATACCTTGGATGATAGAGTTGGCGGCCATACTCTCCATCGCGGTTCAAAAGTGGGAAGATTTTATCATCATTATGGTTTTACTCTTTACGAACGTGGTGATTGATTTTCTGCAGGAATCAAAAGCGTTAAGCGCTCTCAAAGTTCTAAAGGAGAAGTTGGTAAAAACTTCACTGGTACTAAGGGATGGCTCTTTTAGTTCCATAGAAACGGCTCTTTTGGTTCCGGGTGATATTGTCAAGCTTAAAATCGGAAACATGATTCCAGCTGACGTGAGACTGCTTAAAGGTGAGTATCTCATGGTTGATCAGTCTTCCCTCACAGGGGAATCTTTGCCCGTCGACAAGGGAGTGGATGACATGGGATACGCGAATTCCATCGTCAAAAAAGGCGAGATGCTCGCAGTCGTGACGCAAACTGCAAATGACACCTATTTTGGAAAAACGGTGGCCTTGGTGGTAAAAGCGCAAAAGGAGCAAAAAAGCCACTTTCAAAAAGCCATCCTTACGATAGGTAATTATCTCATCACTTTGAGCGCCGCTTTGATAGTCGTCATCATCATCACTTCTCTCTTCCGGGGCGACTCCATAGCGGAGATCTTGCGATTTAGTTTGGTACTGACCATCGCATCCATCCCTGTGGCCATGCCCGCCGTTTTGTCCGTGACCATGGCGATCGGAGCCATGAATCTCGCGAAAAAACAAGCCATCGTCAGCCGTTTGGCCGCTATCGAAGAGTTGGCGGGGATGGACATTTTATGTAGCGACAAAACGGGAACTCTCACTAAAAATAAAATGAGCTTGAAAAACATAGAGCCTTTTAACTCTTTTAGCGAAGAGGAACTTATTAGATACGCCGTTTTGGCGAGCAGCGATGAAAATAGCGACCCTTTGGAAGTTCCGATATTTCAGTACGCCAAGAGCGAAAACATTAAGATTGAGAACGAGTACAATTTAATAAAGTTCATTCCCTTCGATCCCGTGCTTAAGAGAACCGAAGTCATATATGAGTTCAATACAAATGAATTCATAGTTACAAAAGGCGCCCCTCAGGTTGTTCTTGAACTTTGCAAAACGCAGAAGGATGAGGAGATTATCAACCGCGTTGAAGAGTTGGCGCTTGAGGGTTACAGAACTTTGGGCGTGGCGATAAAGTGGCATGATGATGAGAGCTTCCATTTTGTCGGTCTTTTGCCTATGTTCGATCCGCCACGCGACGACGCGAAATCAACCATCGAAGAAGCGCATGGTTTGGGCGTGCAAGTGAAGATGGTGACCGGGGACAACATCTCCATCGCCAAACAAATTTCAAAGCTTCTCAACATCGGCGATAATATTTTAGACAACAAAGAGCTAAAAGGCAACCGTCAAAAAGAGTTGCTCATGTTGACAAATATCGTCGCGACGGCAATTTACAAAAAACTTGGAAACGCAAATGAAAATGAGGTGAAAATCTTTGCCAGAGAGGTTGTGGCGGAGGTCAAAAAAGATTTGGAAAACATCCCAATTCATAAAGGGTACGCGAAAAAACATGAATCGGAAATCATAGACATCATAGAAGACGCCGACGGATTCGCCCAGGTGTTTCCTGAGGACAAGTACTACATCGTCGACAAGTTGCAAAAAGCGGGGCATATCGTCGCCATGACGGGCGATGGGGTTAACGACGCCCCCGCACTTAAAAAAGCGGACGTCGGGATAGCGGTTTCAGACGCCACGGACGCAGCGAGGGCAGCCGCCGACTTGATTCTACTCACTCCGGGATTGAGCGTGATAAACAACGCCTTTAAAGAAGCTCGCATGACTTTTGCCAAAATGCAAAGTTACTCCATATTTCGCATCGCCGAGACCATCAGGGTCATACTTTTCATGACATTGTCGATACTCATCTTCAATTTTTATCCGATTACCGCCATTATGATTATTATGCTAGCTCTTTTAAACGACATCCCTATTATAACTATAGCCTTTGACAATGTAAAAGTCTCTCCTGTGCCTATCAGATGGAATATGAAAGAGATATTGACAATTGCCACTATTTTAGGTTTGATGGGCGTTGTATCATCTTTCTTACTCTTTTATCTTCTTGAATCTTGGCATATTCCTAGAGATATGATTCAAGCTATCATATTTTTAAAACTAAGTGTTGCAGGTCATGCCACTATCTACATTGCGCGTACAGGAGATAAACCATTTTGGCATAAACCTTACCCTTCATGGATGTTGCTATCGGCAGGTTTAGGTACTTGTCTCGTCTCTACATTTATAGCTGTATATGGCTTATTTATGGTAAATATTGGATGGGAATATGCAGCTTACATATGGATATATGCGACAGCATGGTTTTTCTTTAACGACTTTATTAAACTGATGGCTTACAAAATGATACGTACAAAAGTCGTTGATTTGGATAGCAAAATTTAAATTTATATTCCTTAGTAAGAAGTCTAATACGATTTAGCCCATTTATGTTAGATTGCGAACAGAGCCAAGTTTTTTGCGACCGAGGGAACATACTTTTGTTGCTACACTTTGTTATGTGTTTTAAATCTCAAAAGTGGAGATTGAACGGCAAGGACATATTTAAGAAGTAGTGGGTTGTGTCCAGACCCCTTTATACTAAATTATAAGAGGAGTATTTTGTGAATACCCAAAGTAAACAAGAGAGAAATAGTCTTGTCTGTTTGGCTTATTTGGATGGATATTCTCAAATTGAGATTGCTTCTTTTCTTGGATTATCTAAATCTCTTCTTTCTATGGTGATAAAAAGTAGAGATTGAACGGCAGGGGTGGAGGTTTTGAAAGTGGATATTCATTCACAGGGGTGAATGGGAACGGCAAGGACATATTTAAGAAGTAGTGGGTTGTGTCCAGACCCCTTTATTAAATCTTTGAATAAAATCTAAATTACTGTTTTTGAGTTTATTCAAACTGATATTTTTTTGTAAATTAATTATTTTTTGGTTATGATTCATTATGACTGACTTTAATTTTAGAATTTCATTTGGTGATGATTTCTAGATTAAAGCCAGTTACATTCCATCTTCGTTATTCCTTGATTTTTACTCTTAAATTGCTTAAGTTAGCGCCATTCACCCATGGGACTATTTTTCACCAAAAGGCTGCATACCGTTTTTAGCTTCATCAAACTTCACACTTTATAAAGGTTTCATTTGAGTTTTATTTAAACAACATTTCTTATATTTTCTACCACTTCCACATGGGCATGGATCATTTCTACCAACATTATAATGTGTAGAATTTACAGCAGTTGCATGAGTGCTTTTATCTTGACCACTACTCGCAACATGTTTTTTTCTTAGAGTATTCAAAGCCATACACAAAGTTAAAACTGTCGCCATCGAATCCATAATATCTTCTTTGTACACTTCTTTGCTACTAAAGTGTACGATAACTCCGGCTACGCCTAGAAGGTACATAGCAATATTTTCATGACCAAATATTTTTGTAAGGTGTCGCATGTTTTCATCATAGTCTTCTATAAATTCTATTGAATATTCATCCAGCGCAGTTTCAAATAATTTTGACGAAATTTTTAAAACACTCTCTCTTGCATTATTTGAATGTATTGAATATAAAAGTTCTTCTGATAGTTCCGATAAAGCGTTTTCATATAATATATCATTTTTAATAGCGTCTATTCTATCAAGTTCAAATATCAAAGCGTTAT
>CALDOC010000337.1 GCA_937914675.1 uncultured Sulfurimonas sp. | reverse complement strand
GAAAATGTTTTATCACTTTTTAAACTTTTATTTTGTAATAAGTAAAAGTTATGGTAGAATATTCGAATTAAGAAAAAGGTTAGTAATATGAAAAAATTGATATTGATTTTAGCTAGCGTATTTAGTTTGAGCTTTGCCGCTGACAATGAAGTGGATTCAGGACGCTTTTTTTGGGGAAATGGCGTGCTTAGCGACACTCTCGCTCATATGGAATGGCAAGATAACGTCGATGGTAGAACTAAAAATTGGGATGACGCCGTAAAGTACTGCGACGCGCTAGAATTAAATGGGAAAAGTGATTGGAGATTGCCATCGCTTGGTGAACTTACGTACGCGTATAAATTAAAAAAGAAATTTCATATTCTTCGAACGGATTACTATTGGTCTTTTTCTGAATCAATTTCAAATTCCGACGAAGCTTGGAATATCGCTTTTTTCTATGGCGACACTTATTACAATTCTAAAGCGACTAAGTTGTACGTTCGTTGCGTAAGAGGCAAAGAGTATGAAGATTTTGACGTTTTAAACGACTTGGGCAATAAAGAGTAGTAAACTTCGAAATTTTCAATTTGAATTACATCCCCTTTATCAACCTTGTACTTATGTTATAATTAGGCTAATAAGTAGCACTACTTAAAATAAGTATAAAAGCGTAAAATGAAATCATCAAACTTTAGCGATATTTTAAACAACAAAGAGAAACTTTTAACTCAGAGCTATTTTGAACTTCAAAAACTCTTTGAAGAGAAGTACGGCAAAGATACTGTTGTTTTTATGGAGATAGGAACTTTTTTTGAAGTTTATGAGGTGAACAACGATGATTTGCAGATTGGAAAAGCAAAAGAGATAGCGGAACTTTTAAACATTCAACTCACTAAAAAAAACAAAAACATAGTCGAAAACTCGGATAAAAATCCACTTCTCGCAGGCGTCCCGAGCGTCTCTTTTGAGAGATACTTAAGTCGTCTCATAGCGGAGCAAAAATACACGATAATAGTCGTCAAACAAAAGGGCAATCCTCCAAACATAAGCCGATACGTGGCGCAAATAGTCTCTCCCGGAACAAACTTTGATCATATCATAGACAATGACGACAATTACATAGTCTCCGTTTTGGTGGACAAATACAAAGACGTTTACACCGTTGGTTACTCCGCCATAGACGTGACGACGGGAAAAACGTTTGCGTACGAGACTCATGGAACGAGCGAGGACCCATCGTACGCGCTTGACGAAGTGTTTAATCTTTTAAACGTTTATAGAACGAGCGAGATAGTAATCACCTTTTTAGACGGAGTAACCGAGCCTCGCCATGTCATGGCTTATCTTGAAATTTTAGAACACTATCACTATTCGGTAAACAACCAAAGACCTAAGATAGAGTTCCAAAATAAACTCTTTAAAGAGGTGTATCAGATAGAGTCTCTGCTTTCGCCCATAGAGCATTTGGACTTGGAGAGAAGTCCCATGATTACGGAGGCTCTAGCCATCTTAATCCATTTTGTGATAGAACATGATTATCACATCATTCAAAAGATGTCCATGCCTCGTCTTATAGACAATCGCCGTTTCATGTATCTTGGAAACAACGCTCTCGAACAAATTGGCGTCATCTCAAAAGACGCCAAAGAGTTTACGCTTCTAAGGATGATGGACAAGAGCGCGACGGCGATAGGAAGAAGACTTTTAAAAGAGCGATTGCTCAATCCCATCTTGGAAAAATACGAGTTGGAACGTCGCTACGACCTCATAGAAAAAGTATCTTCGCATACGAGATATTTGGATGAGACGATGCGAGGGGTTTATGATCTTGAGAGACTCTCGCGTAGGCTTAAACTAGGGCGACTGCATCCTTTTGAGATGAATCATGTTTATGACTCGATGCAGAGCGTAAAAGAGTTGATGCTCTACGTTAAAAAACATAAAATTCAAAAAACTCCCTTTCATGAGAGCGAAGTGGATGAGTTTTTACGAGACATAAACAAAAGCGTGGATTTGGACGTCTCAAGGCGCTTTACCAACATGACGGTGGATGAAAACTTTTTGATGCGGGGCGTTGACGAGTCTATAGACACTCTCGTCAAAGAAAACGACGTTATGCTCAAGGCGTTTAAGGACGTCATCAAACGCCTTGAGCTTATCTTGGAATCGCAAAACGCGAGTAGTTCAAATAAACTTGTAACTCTTGGGCTTTTGGAAAAAGAGGGCTATTACGTTTCGTTGAGCAAAAATAGGTTCTCTTTGATAGAGAGCGAGTTTAAGAAAGACGAATATTTTGCAAAATTTAGCGTCAAAAAACTTACGAATTCCGTGAAAATCACTTCTTCTTTTACAGACGATTTATCCGACAAGATTATGAAAAATCGCCGTAAAATCGTCGCGATTGTAAAAGACAGATACGTACAACTCCAAGGAGTTTTTCAAAGAAGATACTCGATTCTTTTTGATAGAGTCATATCTTACGTCGCCGATCTCGACGTGGGGGTGAGTTCTTCAAAAGTGGCGCAAGCTTACAAGCATTCGCGTCCAATGATAGTCGACTCCCAAAGCGATGAAAACTTTATGCAGATTATGCAACTTCGTCATCCGCTCATAGAGATACAAGAAAGAGGCGGCATCTACGTGCCAAACGACATAGTCATGGGAAACCGTGAATACATGGATTTGCCTCATCCTCAGACCGTGATGCTTGAAGTTTCGCTTCACGATGGTCATGACGTGAACGGAGTCTTGCTTTATGGCATAAACTCTAGCGGTAAAAGTTCTCTTATGAAGAGTATAGGCATAGCGACGCTCATGGCTCAAAGCGGCTTTTTTGTGAGCGCGGCCGTCATGAAGTTCACTCTTTTTGATTCTCTCTTTACGAGAATCGTCTCAAAAGACAACCTTGCCAAAGGACTTTCCACTTTTGCGGTTGAGATGCTCGAACTCAAAAACATCTTCAATCGTTCCACCGTTCGCTCCTTGGTTTTGGGAGACGAGGTGAGTCATGGCACCGAAACGCTCTCAGGCGTCGCCATAGTCGCGAGCGCCATTAAAAAACTCAGCGACGCGCGATGTCTCTTTTTGTTCGCGACGCATTTGCATCAACTCCCAACCATGGTAGAGATAACAAGACTCAATAACGTCGTGGATTTGCACCTAAGCGTGGAATATGACGAGACAAAAGACAAACTGCTTTTTAACCGTATTTTACAAGCTGGAAGCGGCAGCAGCGTCTATGGTTTGGAGTTTGCGAAATCGCTTCACATGGACAAAGAATTTTTGGACGTGGCCAATGGCATCAGAAAAAGACTCTCAAACGATTTTGACGAATTAGAACTTTTGGTGAAAAAGAAAAAAAGCAAATACAACAAAGAGCTTTACGTCACAAAATGCGTAATCTGTGGATCGCTCGCCGAGGACGTTCACCATATTTCTCAGCGTTCTTTGGCCGACGAAGCGGGTTTTATAGGACATTTTCACAAAGACAACAAACATAACCTCGTTCCGCTTTGCAAAGAGCACCATAATCAAATTCATGATGGAAAACTACAAGTAAACGGTTTCGTCATGACAAGCAAAGGTTTGCAACTGCAGTTTGAAGAGCGGATGAGTCAACCAAAAAAAGAAGTTGTAAAAGAACCTCAAATCAATCACCATGTTGAGGTTCAAGAAACGCAAGAGCAAACAAAACGGTTTAATTTGGATGATTGGTAAGGAAAAGCAAGAATGGCGATAACAAAAAACATCATTGACATCATCGGCGTGCAAAACTCTTGCAAAGATATAATTCAAGAGTTGTACAACTACGACTCAAGACCCAACGGCGTCATTCGAGCCAATTACAAATCGGCTAAGATTGACGAGGCGTTGCGATTGGAGATATTGGAGTATGACAATTACGACGACGCGCTTAGTTTGTCATTGGACACGGAGGAGTATTACAAAAATCGGCTTGGACAAAACGATGAGACGCATATTGGCGTCATTGGCGAAAAGATAGCAAAGTTAAACATGCAACTAGGCAACTACAACATAAGAATCAAAAATTTAGAATCAACGGATAGGGAGATTAAAACTATCTATAAAATTTTAAACCAAATACCGGCGCTTTTAAAATACAACCT
>CALDOC010000336.1 GCA_937914675.1 uncultured Sulfurimonas sp. | reverse complement strand
TCTGTATAATTTATAGGCATAATAAAAGGAGACATGGTGAAATTGTTATTTTGTGTATTATTCTTTTGCATCGCCTTCCCTTTATCCGCTAACGACATAATCGCTCTTGCAAAAACGTTAAATCTCTATGGTGGTTCAAAAGCCGCTATTCAATGGGAAAGGGTTTTCTCCTCCAAGCGTCACTTAATCAGGTACAAATTAGATTCTCTTCCTCAAGAGACGAGAAAAGAATTAAAAAAATACCTTGTTGATCACTCCGCCGATTCTCAACAACCCATAGTACCTGGATTATAAACTATGAAAAAAACTTTTTTACTTTCAATACCCGCGCTCTTGTTTGCTACTCAAAGTAACATGGAATTAAAAATTCAAAAACTTGAAAACGAGATGCAAGTTCTCAAAGAAGAGATGAAATATCATCAAGACGATTTAGATGAAAGAATGCCCATTATTGAGATGGCTGAAAAAAAATCGATCTTAGACAAAATAAACTTTTCTCCAGAGCTCCTTCTTCGTTTTGATAAATTGGATTATAAAAATGGAATGATAGAGGGAGAAAACACGAAAATTTCTGTTCCACTTCATCCCATGTTTACAGAGCAAAGGAGGGATGAATACGCGAAACGCTTCGATATTGCGTCGTCCATTAGATTTCGCCTCAATATGGATATGAGTTTGGATGATATAAAATTTCATGGTCGAATGCTCTATATGAACTCTTCTCAATCAAATCAAAGAGTTTGCATCTTATCTCGCGACATAAAAGTGGGAGACGCTGGCAGCGCCTTTGACGTTGACCAGGCTTATGTGGACTACTCGCCAAACAAAGGAAGCGACTACTCCTTTACTTTTTCTTTTGGTTTATTGCCCACTTCAGGAGGCACTCCTATGCAGTACGCCCAAGAGAGGCCACGAACGTCTATGTTTCCCGCTTTGGCGTTTAACATGAACGCCTACGGAATCATAGGAACGCAACGATTCAATGAAGATGCTTTCCTAAGAATCATACTAGCGAAAGCATACACTTTAAGAGCCAATTTTTACCCATACCAATGTAATAGAGAAAACATAGACAACGCAAATATCATGGGCGCCTATGGAGACGCAAGATTTCACTTTTTAGGCAATTCTCTTCTTTCGTTTGGCGTCAACGCGCTTAATGATTTCAAAGCGCATCCCTATCTAGGTCCAGACATAGACGCCTCAGACGCTCATAATCTTGGAACAATGGTAACTTTTGGAGTTGGCATTGACGTTGAAAAAGTTGCGAATAGCGATACAACGCTCTTTT
>CALDOC010000335.1 GCA_937914675.1 uncultured Sulfurimonas sp. | reverse complement strand
TTGGCGCGTTTATGGCAAGCGAGAGAAAAGATAGAATTGGAGTGGACAACACTGGCAAAGACATTATTGTGCCTGCAAGAATTCATCCAAAATTTACCGCGGGTCAAATATTTAAAGACGCGCTCAATGGAAAGCCTATAAGTAAAAAAAAGAGAATTGTCAAAGTAGAGCAAAAAGACCTTTTTACGATATAGCGTTGCGTTTAATTTTTTAATAAGCCTCTCATCTTAGTTTGTATATACTTTTTTCTGGGCTTTTTATACTCAAATTTAGTTCGTGGATTTAGTGGAATTCAAGTGCGAAAGTTGAGCTGTGCAAGATATTTTTAAGAGACTAAGGACTAAAGCAAAGACATGATCGCAGTGCAATTATTGGTAAAAAACTTAATTATTATATCTTTGGTCGATCAGAAAGTCACTAAAGAAGAGATAACCGCAATTTATGACATTTGCACTAAAACGCATTGGTTTCTTCAAGACGCTATCACCATTAAAGAATTGAAAATAATTATGAAAGAGTATATTCTGCTCTATCAACAATTTGACGCGGATAAACTCATCGCTCAATTTCATTTAAATACAAGCTTATTGAAGGATTTAATTCCAACAAATCAAAAATTTGAACATATTAAATTATTGCAAAGTTTAGCTAACTCCACGGCGTTGACGCAGACGGAGCAAAGATTGATTGAGTATTTTGAAAATCAATTTTTAGAATACATTTCAGATGAAGCGGTCTTGGCGTCATTGGCGTTTGAAGATTATAAAAACTACATTACGGTTCTCATACAGTATAGTTCCGTAGACCAAATCTCAATAAACGAGCGATACGTTGTAATAAGCGAGATAGATCTATATCTAATTTTAAACAATATGGATTGTAAATCCATTGAACTTTATCAAGAACTTTTAAGAGAAGTGCAACTGAATGAAAATAGTCATCCCGGCAGTAGATTTATTCAAAACAGCAAAAATTTATTGCTTTTGTTTGACAGTAGGCAAGATAAGTATTTTTTAAAGACCATAGAACAAATCAAACGCGCCGACAACAAAATATCTACGCAGGAAAAATCTTTTGACACCCTCTTGATAGTCGCTAAAAAGAGAGCCAACAGAGAAGAAACAAAAGTGGACGAAGCTCTTAACGTCATCGCGTTTAACGTAAATTCTCCGTACAAAATCACAATAGTGGAGCAAATCGCGTTTGGCAAACTATTCGCCAATATGGATATTTCAAACAATTTATTTAAAGCCTTTGTGAATATGAAAAATATTTTGCGCATACATTTTGAATTGGAAACTTTAGACGAAGAGTCGTTATACCGGTTATTTAAAAACGATAAGTTGAGTTATCAACAGCTTCTTTTTATGAAAAAACTATTTTTTATAGCTAAATTGAAAAATCAACATGTTATCAGTAGAGCGGAATACGTAACCATTATAGATAAAATCGCAAGCGTTTCTTTTCACTATTATCGAGAGATACCAGTTGGCAAAAGAGAAACATACGCAAAAAAATTTCCAATATTTGAATTAAAGGTTTAAAATGTTTAGATTGCTCTTTATTGGTTTTATCT
>CALDOC010000334.1 GCA_937914675.1 uncultured Sulfurimonas sp. | reverse complement strand
TATAAAAGTATATCTTCTCTTTCAAAAACGTGGCTTAAAATTGCAAATTTTGAAAAAGCGCTTATGGTGACAAACTCCTCTTATAACTGAATTATATTTTTATGATTTCACTTTACGCTTTTAACGTCTGAACGAAGCGCCAACTCTTTTGGATAGGGGTTTAAAAACGTCTGCTCCAAAAGATAGCTCACCGCGTATTTTGTCGCGTAGAGATTGAGCGTGCTAAGAGGAACGATGAGAGGAATGATTTTTTTTGCGTAATCTTCAATTTGTTCATGAAACATTTTTTTCTCCTCGGCGCTTAAAAAGTTTTTTAAAAATCCCGCCATGTGCTCGAGCACGTTTCTTGTTTTTCCTATGCCGCTTTTTTTTGCGATTGCGGTTTTAAAGTGAAATTCGTACTCGTCAAGAAGATCTTGAAAATCTTGATTGAGGTGATTGCCGACAATGCGACCCAAGACTCTGTAGAGGGATTCGTCTTTGGATTGGAGCGTAAATTTTGAACGCTGATGAAACTTCACCAAGCCGCTCATCGTCGCGCCCTCTTTAAACTTCTCAAAACTCTCATAGGCAAACACCTGCATTACAAAATTTTCTCTTAGCCATGCGTCGTTCAAGCGACCCTCTTCTTCCATGGGAAGCAAAGGAAATTTTTCTTTGCAAAGATTGGCAAAAATTCCGTTGTCTTTGCCATCCGCAAAGCCGTTCTCCAAATATACTTTTGAGCTCATAAGCCCGCAAGTTGGTGATTTTGATTTGAAAATGATTCCGCATACGTTTTGTGAGCTCACTTTTTCCAAATCCTCAAGAGACGTTTTTAAAAGCGGCGAAGTGAGATCTTCTTTCGTTTTGTTTGAAATGATTTTGAGCTCTTCACCCTTACTCACCATGCGAATGGATGGTCTTGGACTTCCAAAAGCGAAATGCTCGGGACAAAAGGAGACGTACTCCGCGTAGCGACTGAGCTCGTCCATGACAAACTCGTCTCGTTTGTGCCCTTTGTCAAAACGCACCTGTTCGCCTAGAAGACACGCCGATACCGCTATTTTCATTTTAGACTCATTTTTTGCAATAAATTTTGGACGTTTTCTTTGATGTCGCCATCAAAAATGGCGCTGACTACGGATATCATATCAGGATTTTCTTCAACTACTTCATTCACGTTGTCCAAATTGATTCCGCCAATGACGCAAACCGGGATACTCAAAGCCGCTTTCGCTTTTTTGATAACGCTTTTTGAAACTATGCCGGATTTTGGTTTCGTCGGAGACGCGAAGAACGAACCAAACGCGACGTAATCAGCGCCCTCGGCCTGCGCTTCTTTGGCCTTTGCGACGCTTCCATAACAAGAAACGCCTATGATTCCTTGCGTAAAAATCGCCCTCGCCTCGCTAAGCGGCGTATCGTCTTTGCCTATGTGCAATCCATCCGCGCCTATCTTTTGCGCCAAGTGGGGTCTGTCGTCGATTATGAATGGAACGTTAAAATTTCTACAAATCTCTTGCAAAGCGACGCATACAAATTCCACTTCGTCATCGGATTGGCTTTTGTTTCGATATTGGATTATATTGACTCC
>CALDOC010000333.1 GCA_937914675.1 uncultured Sulfurimonas sp. | reverse complement strand
CGTCGTTGGATAAGATGCGTTCTCTCTTGAGCGCTAACGCTCAAACGGACGTCGCTCTAATGCTTGCAATTTTAACTCATCGCTTAAACATGCGAGATTGCGATAATTTTTTAAAAAAATTAACAAATGAAAAAAAGTTGATAGATTTCATTTTAGGAATTTTAAAAGCCAAAGAGAGCTTCAATTTAGACGGTTATACTGAATCTGAGCTCTATATTCTTGCTACAAAGGTAAATATAGAACGTTTTGTTCTTTTTTTACAAGCCACTACAAAGTCAAAGAGAACTCTTTCAAACATAGACAAACTTAAGAGTAAGGCCAAAACGTTAAACATACTAAACGCTCCAGCTAAAGCGATTTTGGGAGGCAAAGACGTATTGTCTTTAGGGTTAAAACCCTCTAAAGAGTTTTCGAGCATATTAAAAAAGGCTTATAGAGCGCAAATTAGTGGAAGTTTTAATAATTACAAAGACGCTATAAAATGGTTAAAAAAAGAGTTATTCACCTAACACGCTCATTTTATTTTTAAATTCCGTAAGCTGATGCATGTTAGCTAGTGAATAAGAGATTGTATCTTTAAGTCGTGAAGAGTAAATCTCTCTGAAATCTTCATCATATTGATTTATTAAATCTTCATACTCAAGAGTAAAATCTTGTATCAACTCAACGGTCTCAATGGTTATTTTTTTACTTTTCCCGACAAGAAGAACCAATTCAAAGGCTTTTTTCTTTTTTGAGTCCATATCATCCATCAGAAGGTATCTCTTGCCTGTTTTCTCATCAGGAAGCACAAGTTTCTTCATAGCCTCGATTAAGCCATCTTCCGTAATCCCAAAATTTTTTAGCTTGTTGTTGACGTAATCTCTTAATTCCGTCAAATTCATTTTTGATATTTTATCAACAATGACAAGATGTTGTTTTAGCTCTTCATTCGCATTATCATTTTTCTTGTCAAAAAAACTTCCAAACATAACTACTCCCTGATGATTTTTGAGCTGTCTATCTCTATGATCGTATGCACGTTTCCTCTTGGATTAAAATCGGCTACGATTTTCATGTATTTCGGCTCTAGTTTTCTATCCAACAAATCATATATCTCATTTGCGGCATTCTCATGAGAGACGTGTCGATCACGGAAGGAGTTGACGTAAAGCTTTATCGCCTTAAGCTCCACAACCCATTTGTTCGGCGTGTAATCCAAATATATCGTCGCGTAATCTGGATATCCACTTCTCGGACAGAGGCTTGAAAACTCGGGTAAAGTCATCTTTATCAGATAGTTTCTATCATGCTCGTTCGGCCATATCTCTAAATCTTTTTCCGCGTCAAATTCATTAACTATTTTTTCGCCATACTTCATTTTTCTTTATCCTCATTTGTGTCATCTATTTTTTCTAAACTTGCAATGTGCTTGCCCTGAATATAATCAATTTTAAACTCTCTGGCTAACGCGAGAGACTCTTTGTCTTCAATGTTTTTTATCCAAGTCTTAACGCCTTTTTCTTGCGCCATCAGATTAAAACCGTCAATTATACTGTAATTTTCTCTCATTTTAATCTCACTAGAGTAATATGAATCTATTCGAACAATGTCTATGTCCAACTCTCTTAGATATAAAAAACTTGAGTGTAAAGAACCAACCCTATCGATGGCTATCAATACTCCCAAGCGTCTTAAAGAGTTCAATATGGAATTATATCGACTTGTATATGAATAGTACTCCTGTTCGCTTAAAATAAAAACTATCTTGTTGTCGCCTCTTTGATACTCTCTCAAAACTTCTTTGGCGTAAATTAAAAAATTGTCGTTTCTTAGAGAAGAGGGAGAAACGTTAATCGCGTATGTCATATTTTGATTGGCTCTCTTTTTTGATAGTACCGTTTCTAAAACCAACAAGTCAAAAGCGACCGACAAGCCTAGTTTATTTACA
>CALDOC010000332.1 GCA_937914675.1 uncultured Sulfurimonas sp. | reverse complement strand
ACTCTAAAGTATTTAGAGCTGTTAAGTAGTGGGTTGTGTCCTGACCCTTAAACTCTAACCCTTAAACTCTCAGGAATGTTTAAATCTTTCAAACTCGAAAGTGTTGTCAATAATCCTCGAACGGATTTAGACCATGAAGATGAAGAAGAGGGTCATCACTGCTCTCATGGACATGATGACGCAGAACATATAGCGCAACACGATAAGATGGGAAGCGCGCTAGATGGATGTGATTTTCTTGTGGCAAAAAAAGCGTGTAAAAATACTACAAAAGCCATGACTGCTCACAACGTAAAAATCATCAAATACAATGGAAACGCTTTACAAGCAGAAGTAATTTTAAGAGAAGTTTCTTCAAACTTTGTTAATTAAGTAGAAGAATTTAACGTACTGATAATTAACAGTAGTAACTATTTGCATATCAACTCTTTAATATAGCTTTATTACTATTGTTATATCTGATTTCTACAATCTAAAAAATTTGTAACTTTACATTTTACTCATTAGAATTATTTGTATTAATAAACACTTACATAACTCATAATTATAAAAATTTGATTTTTTTTGGAGAAAATCTCTAAAAAACAGTGAGAAATAGTAACAAAATCACTAATATTATAAAAGATACCTTAGTTATATAATTAATTAAAACTTATTTAGTATATAATAAGACTTTAAAATTCACATCAAAAAAGTGAGAAGATATGAAAGACAATAGCCGTAGAGGTTTTATGGGCATGGCGTTCGGCGCTGTTGCAGGCGTTGGAGCTGTTGCTTCACTGTATGCAATGAAAAAATCTTGGGATCCACTTCCAAGCGTTAAAGCGGCGGGATTTACAACTCTTGATATGTCAGCGTATAAAGAGAATGAGTTAGTAACGGAAAAATGGAGAGGCAAACCAATCTTCGTTTTAAAATATACGCCAGATATGTTAGCGAAAATGACTGCGCAACAAAAATCTCGTGTTCTTACGATAGGCGATTCAACGTTTATGGTAACTTTAGGTTTATGTACCCATCTTGGATGCATTCCTGGCTACAATCCAGATGAACAAAGTTTTCTTTGCGCGTGTCATGGTGGTCAATTTGATTTTACCGGCGACGTGACAAAAGTTCCACCACCACGTGGATTGGACATTCCTCCATTTAAAATTGATGGCAACAAGTTGGTTCTTGGGGAAGCTGGACCTGAGTACGCAAAGATGAAAGAAACTGGCATAACGCTTTAACAAAGGAAAAATATGGCACATTTTACAAAAGCAACAAGTGTTAAAGATTGGTTGAACCAACGTTTAGCAATTGATAAAGTTGAAAAAGTTATGATGTCGGAATATTGGATTCCGAAAAATATTAACTTCTTGTGGGC
>CALDOC010000331.1 GCA_937914675.1 uncultured Sulfurimonas sp. | reverse complement strand
TGCTTGAGAGAAAACTAGAAATTCCACTTTCAGGTTACGACGTCTACGTCAATATTACGGGCGGTATAAAAATCACCGAAACGGCCGCGGATTTGGCGGTGTTGGCCGCCATAATCAGCAGTTTTCGCAATCGAGCCATTTCTAAGGAGACGGTGTTTATAGGCGAAGTTTCACTCGTTGGGGACGTTAGAGAAGTGTATGGGTTGGACGTAAGGTTAAAAGAGGCTAAAATGCAAAATATATCCAAAGTTCTTTTGGCAAAAAAACCATTGGAGAAAACCGCTTTGAAAATCTTTGTAGTGGATGAGGTAACAAAACTTTTAGAATGGTACTAAATTTAACGAATTATGCGAAGAATTTTACTATATAATACTACAATATTAAAACAATAAATGAAGGAAATATATGTTAGACGCGGAATTTAAAAGTGAAGAGAGATTTTCAAAACTATCCATAGCTTATGAAAATAGTGAAGAGAAAGAAAGGGTGATTTCCCATGTTGAAAAAATAATTGCAAAACATTCTATCACTCCAGAGGTTTATACGACTGGAGTGTCAAATGGCAAAGAAGTGCTAGTTATAGAGTATCAAGACGACATAGCGCGTGAATCAGGCGCTATTTTCGAAGAAATAATAGCTGACTTAGGTATTAAAAAATTTCTATAATTGGGAGGCGCTTTTATGAACTTACAGGAATACGCTCAAGGTAATCAGTTATTTAAGGCATATTTTAAAAAAAATAAAGAGTCGCTTCTAAAACTTGTAACAAGTGGACAATCTCCTAAAGCGCTCTTTATAGGGTGTTCCGACTCTAGGGTTATTCCCGACATGATAGTTCAAACAAATCCTGGAGATTTGTTTGTCGTTCGTAACGTTGGAAATTTTGTTCCTCCATACAAACTTGACAATGATTTTCACTCTACCGCGACTGGCATTGAATACGCCGTGAGCGTTTTAAACGTAGACGAGATTATTATTTGCGGCCATACGCACTGTGGAGCTTGTAATCATTTGTATCAAAAGATTACCGACGATTCGCTCGTACATACAAAAAAATGGCTAGAACTAGGTGAAAGCGCAAAAAAATCCGCTATTTTGAGTCTTGGGGTTAGCGCTCCAATAGAAGAGTTGTTGCGTTTAACGGAAAAATTGTCGGTTATTAAACAGATCGAAAACTTATTGACGTATCCACAGGTTAAAAAACGATTTGAAAATGGAACGTTGCACGTTCATGGATGGTACTACGATATTGAAACGGGTAGCATTGATTACTATAACGCGGACACTTATGAGTTTTTGCCGCTAAAAGATTTAGCAAATGAAGTAATAGACTCATAAAGATATTTAAACAAAAGGAGTAAAGATGGCAGAAGAAACTACGCAAGCGGCGCCAGCGGAAAAAAAGTCAAGCAACACGTTAATGATAATTATAATAGTGGTGCTTGTTTTGATCATAATTATAGGTGGAGTCGTTGCGGCCCTTTTAATGGGTTCGAGTGATGAAGAGGTTCAAGCTCCTGCGCCAGTGGCGAAAGAAAAAAGCGTTTCTAAGCCACAAAGAAGCAATTCAGATGAGGATAACGACAATTCAAGAAAGTTAAAAGAGATAGGAATCTTATATCCTCTTGACACGTTTACGGTGAATTTAAAAAGCGATTCAGGCAGACGATACTTAAAAGTAACTTTATCCTTGGAGCTAGAGGGGGCAGAACTAAGCTTGGAACTCGACGCCAAAACAGCCGTTCTTAGGGATAGAATCATAAGAATTTTAACTTCAAAAACTCTTGAAGAGGTTACCTCCAAAAAAGGCAAAAGCAAAGTGGAAACGCAGATTATGGATATATTGAACTCTATGCTTTCCGATGGAAAGATTAAAGGCATATATTTTACGGAATTCGTCATTCAATAAAATAATTCAAGCATAATGACGCCAAAGCAAAACTTTGGAATTTAAAACTATGTAGATATAATGCGACTCGTGAAAAATTCAGAGTTTGGAGATACACATGGCTTTATCACGTTTAAACGCGCAACAGTACGCGGCGGCTACTTCCGCTCATGAGCAAAACCTTATCATCGCTTCCGCTGGAACGGGCAAAACTTCTACGATAGTGGGGCGCATAGCGCATCTTTTAAACTCAAACGTAAAACCCGAAGAGATTTTGCTTTTGACGTTTACGAACAAAGCGGCGGCGGAGATGGTTGAGCGCGTCGCGGAGTTTTTCGGCAAAGAGATAGCGGCGAAAATAGACGCCGGAACTTTTCACGCGGTGAGTTACCGATGGCTTAAAAAGTATGACAAACGAGTGGTTTTAAAACAACAGCGTGAACTAAAAACTCTTTTTCGCAGCGTTTATGAGAAGCGTTCTTTTATGCACATAGACGCCGACGTCACTCCTTATGGGGGGAATCATCTTTACGATATGTACTCTTTTTATCAAAATACGGAGTTAAACGACAACTTTGAGGATTGGGTAAAAGGGAAGTACGAAGAGCATGAGCAGTTCGCTTTGATCTACGCCGACATTGTGGACGAGTTTGAAGCTCTCAAGAAAGAGTACGGTTTCGTAAACTTCAACGACTTGCTTTTACACTTTCGCGACATGTGCCAAACGAACGACTTGGGCTACAAAGAAGTTTTGGTTGACGAGTATCAAGACACGAACGCCCTTCAAGGCACTCTCATAGACGCCATGAAGCCTCCATCGCTTTTTTGCGTTGGGGATTACGATCAGAGCATTTACGCTTTTAATGGCGCGGACATAGGGATAATCGGTTCGTTTTCCACAAAATTTCCTAACGCGAAAGTGCACACTCTTACTAAAAATTATCGTTCCTCCCGTCCCATTCTTTCTCTCGCCACAAAAGTTATAGAGCATAACGAGAGAATTTACCCAAAAAACTTGGAAGTGACTCGCGACTACGACGCGCAGCCTCCAAAACTTTTGGTTTATGAAGAACTCTTCGACCAGTACCACGCCATGGCGGCGCAGATTAGAGACAGTCAAACTCCAAATGAAGAAATCGCCGTAATCTTTCGAAACAACTCCTCCGCCGATGGCATAGAAGTGGGGCTTCGCGAGCTTAACATTCCATGCAAGAGAAAGGGAGGAACAAGTTTTTTCGACTCTCAAGAGGTTAAGGCGATTTTAGACTTGTACACTCTCTTGGTCAATGAAGCCGACATGATGGCGTTTATACACATCTTCGAGTTCGCTCGCGGCATAGGCAGCGCCATGGCCAAAGAGATGTACATCGCTCTTAAAACGTTGGGTCATGGAAGCATGTTTTACGGTTTGTACGCTCCCGATGAAAGCATCACAAACCCTTTTGAAAAACGCAAGCTAAACTCTCAGCTTGGACTTTTTGACGAGTTTGCGGAGATGGGCGCGGTTGGCAAGTTCGCAAAGCTTGGATTTGAAGCGAAGTTTATGAAAAACTCCGCGCTTAAACATCCAAAACTCACGAAAGACAGCGCTACGTTCTTATATAACTTTTATCTTTTGTACCGAGATTTAAAAGGAATCAAACAGCCTCGCACCGTTGTAAACAAGATAGCTTCGTCAGCTTTTTTCATATACATAGCGGATACGCTCTCAACCAAAAGAGCCACGCTTAAAGATGGTAGCGTCGATGAGAAACAAAAGACGGAGTCTTTGACTAGAATAGCTAGAAAAACGATGCTTTTGGAAGAGCTCTCAAAGCCATACTCCCAGCATGAGCGATTTTTAAACGCCATGATTTTGGGTTCGTCCGATTTGACGCAAGGCGAGGGCGTGAATCTTTTGAGCGTTCACGCGAGTAAAGGTTTGGAGTATAAAGAAGTGTACGTAGTGGACCTAATGGATGGCCGTTTTCCAAATAGAAAGCTTATGCAACGCGGTGGCAGTCTCGATGAAGAGCGGCGTCTTTTTTACGTCGCGGTCACTCGCGCCAAAGACGTGCTCTATCTTAGTTTTGCAAAATACGATAAGATAAAAAAACAAAACTTCATGGCCTCCCAGTTTTTGTATGAAGCTGGACTCGTTCCAAAGGACGACGCTTATAGGGCCATGGTTCTAAAAGGCATGGATAAAGATGAAGAGTAGTTTGGTATAATAAATAAAAAATAGGAATTAAAATGATAAAAAAAATATGGATAGGCGCGGCGGTATTTGTCGCGATAATGGTTGGATTTTCAGTGTTCATAATTCAAATTTCTGGATATAACAGAGTGTATAACGATGAGCAAAGGACTACGCAATCACCTTCGCAAACAGTGATTATGAAGTGTGGAGCCGGCAAGTGTGGAGCTGAAATGATGGAAGAGACGAACGCCACTCATTAGACTTTGGCAAAAAAGCGAATATATGCAAAAGAGGCGCTCCTTTGGGGAGTCTCTCCTCCATATGGCTTTTTTTGATCGCTAAAATGTAAAATTCCCACGTAACTAATTTTTGCAAAAATTAAAAATTCGCTCTAAATCTCTTTCAGAAAATTCTTCATCCGCTTGCGTCCACATATTTACAATGGTTTTCATATCGCTAATCATTGAGGCGTCTAAAGAGTTTATAGTTTTAGAATCTCCATGGAACAAATCGTTTTGCCATTTTCCTAACACGTATATAAAACTCTCTAATAACATAAAAATATTTCTACGGCTCTCTTCATTCTCAGGAAGTGGTTTCTCTTTTATGGTAATTGCAAAATTTTTCATCGAAGAACCAAGTTTGTCAAAGAAATTGTAAAAAGATAAAACAGAAGCGTATTTCATAAATTTATCAGTCAACTCTTGAAGAGAACTCATATCTATTGAATTACTATTATTGAGTATGTCGATAACAATTAAATCTATTTCAATGTGGATTTCTTTTAGTTCTTCCAAATCATCTTCAATGAGACTTTGTATTTGCTCCTGTAAACGTTCATCTTTTTGAATTTCTTCTTTGATTGCTTGCGAAGTTTTTTTAGGGTGAGTCAAGTGATCTTTATGCACCATCGTATCGAGCATGCGAAATGATTTTTCTAGCTCTTTATTTTTTTTTACAAGTTCTCTGTTTTGCGCATCAAGGCGCATATTTAAATCTTCTATCATCTCAATATGAGACTCTACGAATTTACTGTTGCTAATCGCGTGCGCCACTTTATATAAAACATTCATGAGCTTTTCATTTTGTAGAGGTTTAGTGATAAATCCATCTATTCCAAGATCCAGAGCGCTAGATAAATGCTCAATCTCATGATGCGCGGTAGTGATGACAATAACTTGTTCAGAATTGATTTCTAACATTTTTTTGCCCATGGCAATGCCACTCATTTTCGGCATATTAATATCCGTAATGATTAAATCGTAATGTTTTGCAAACTCTTTTTCATAATCTAGATATTTGGCTAATCCAGTTTCACCGTCATGAGCCGTATCTAGTCTTTTGAAAAAGTTTTTTAACAGTTCTGACGTACTCTCAATGAGAGATAAGTCATCTTCTACGTAAAGAACGCTTAAGTCTTTGGTATGTTCTTTTATCAATTTAACGTTTATCATTTTGTTTCCTCGTCATTGTCTAAATTTATTATAAAGCAAACGCCATCATCTATGTTAATCGCGTTTAATTTACCTCTATGATGCTCTTCAATAATTGTCTTTGACATATAAAGACCCAGTCCAGTTCCATTCTTTTCATCTTTTGTCGAGAAGTAGGGGTCGAAGATTTTTTCTAGTGTGGCAGATGAAATTCCTCCTCCGTTATCGCTTATTCTTAAACTTTTTTTATCCGTCGCTATTGTGATTCTCGGATTTTTAATTTGCTTTTCTCCAAAGTTGTCTTGCGCGTTTTTGAATATATTTAAGATTACCTGCATCATCTCCCTATCATAGATCTCTATCTCTTCAAAAGAGTCGTAGTTGTAGATTATTTCGATATTGTCATTTAGTAAAGAAGATTCTACAATAGCCATGGCTTTTGTCGTAATTTCTTCAAAATTTGTCTTGACCGATTCTTTATCCGGCCTATAAAAGTTTTTGAAATCGTCAATCGTTGTGGTAAGATTCTCTACAAACCCTCTAATTTTTTCTAGTCTCTCTTTAAAGTAAACGCTTTGCTCAATTTGTCCTTTTTTCGTGTCTAAATCAAAGAGTTCCAAATCTATTTTAATTTCCAAGTTTCCCGCTACGGCTGAAATGGCTGCAAGAGGTTGTCTCCATTGGTGGGCTATCATGCTTATCATCTCACCCATTTGGGCTTGTCGAGATTGATGGATCATACGTTCATTTTGTCGTTGATTTATTTGAAGCTCTTCTTTGATTTTTTGTTCTAAAACTTCGTTGAATTCTCTAAGCTTTTTTTGCGAGTTCTCAAAATCTTTTAGAAGTTTTACCAATCGCAATTGGGTATTAATCCTTGCAAATAACTCTTTTGGCTTAAAAGGTTTCGTAATGTAATCAATTCCCCCCGCCTCGTAAGCTTTTTCTATACTCTCTTCATCGGTTTTTGCGGTAATGAATATGACTGGAACGTCTTTTGTTTTAGCGTCGGCTTTTAAAATTTTGCAGACCTCATAGCCATCCATTTTTGGCATCATGATGTCGAGTAAAATCAAATCGAGAACTTCATCCCTCGCAATCTCCAAGGCGCTTTCACCACTGAGCGCCACGGTGACGTCATAAGCGTCACTCAATAATTCCAGTAAAACGTCTATATTCGTTTCCGTGTCGTCCACTATTAAAATTGTTGCTTTTCTCTCTTTCATAGTATCTCCGTAAATAGTTCAATCGCTTTTTTAAATTTATATTGTTTAATCAATTTTTTCATTTCTTGAAAAGTCATATCGTCCCATATCAGACCACTTTCTAAACGACCGTGGAGCGTATCTGAGCGAATAATCTTCAAGGCTTTCATTCGCAACCCATTTGTTGTATTCACGGCTTTTATTTTTGTTCATATACGTTTGCTCTTTGTTCTTTTCAATTTTATATTTTCAATTATTATACTCAATTAAAGTTTTAAGTTAAGTCTTATATAAAGGCTTTTTACTGAAGATAGGATTTAATTATTTGTTTGTTAAGCTTAGCTTATCTTAAATCGTTTTTTGATAGAATCGTAACAATTTTACTAAAGGCATTATATATGAAAAGAAGAGATTTTTTTAAGACGTCCATAGCCGCTTCTGCCGCAATCGTTGGCAGTTCGCTATCGGCGGGAGTCACGACGCAACCAGTTGATGGAAGAAAAATATCGGAAGTGGCTTTTCCTGAAAAGATACCGATGATTACTTATTCTGATAGACCTCCACTTTTAGAGTCGACGAGAAGCGCGTTTACAAAGTCGTTGACTCCAAATGACGAATTTTTCGTTAGATGGCATCTTCCAGACATTCCTACTTATATTGACCCCGACGCTTACACCATAAAAATAGACGGGCTCGTAGATAGAGAGTTAAACATCTCTCTAAAGTCTTTAAAGCATGATTTTGAACAAGTTGAAGTGACGGCCGTTTTACAGTGCGGCGGAAACAGCCGTTCGGCGTTTCATCCCGTGGCTGGCGGTATCCAATGGGGTAGCGGAGCTATGGGTTGCGCCAAGTGGAAAGGCGTTAGACTCAGCGACATTCTCGATCGCGCCGGACTTAAAAAAGACGCCAAATGGATAGGCTTTAACGGCAAAGAAAAAGCCGCCTACTATGAGTCTCCAAACTTCATACGAGAGCTTCATCTTGAAGAGTTGGACGACCATGTCATTTTGGCTTATGAGATGAACGGTGAAGATTTGCCATATCTCAACGGCTATCCGCTTCGTTTGGTCATTCCTGGATACTACTCTGATAGTTGGGTTAAAATGATGAGTCACATCACTGTCACAAATGAGTATAAATCCCTTTTCTTTATGGATACGGCGTATAGAATTCCAGACAACGACACCGAATCCGAAACGCCGGAAAATCGTTCAAAAACGACGAAACCAATCGCGAAAATGAACGTAAAATCGGTTATAGGCTATCCTTTGAACGGGGCGAAAATCGCTCATAATTCTCAGCTTGTAGTTCGTGGAGTGGCGTTTGACAGTGGACTTGGCATAAAAGACGTGCTAGTTTCAGTCGACGATGGCGTTACATGGGAGAGTTCGCTTCTTGACAACTCCGCGGGCAGATACGCGTTTAAAGCGTTTAGATTTTCATTTAAACCAAGCGGGTATGGAAAGCTCAACATTATGGCAAAGGCCGTAAATAGACTCGGGGAAGAACAACCATTGGCAAAAGACGTACTATGGAATCATGGCGGGTATAAATACAATGGCATCGACACCGTAATGGTAGAAGTGGTTTAGGAGATGAAGATGATAAAAAAATTAATAGTATTAACCGGTTTGGTAAGTTCGACGCTTTTCGCTCAAGTAAAAACCGACGTGGAAGTTCCATATATCTCTTATGAGATAAAAATGGGTAAAGGTTTTGACGCGGTAAACGCCAACTGTTTAATGTGCCACTCTTTTGGGTACATCATCAATCAAGGACCGCAATCTCGTAAATTTTGGGATGAAAAAATCAACAAAATGATAGTGCACTTCAAAGCTCCAATCGAAAAAGAAGCTCATGAAACGGTGCTGAATTATCTGTATAAACACTACGGAAACGGTAAACTAAAGTAAAACTATTATAAATCTATGGCGCACTTCTTCACGTCGTCTAGGCTGACTAGACGCAGAATCGCCTCATGGGTTGAATGAATAAATATCTTTGGCGGCGTTCCGTCTTTGATCGATTGGGCGAATCTAGCGCCGGACAAACACCAACTCTCTCCCGGTTTAACCCCGACGAAATCATACTGCGGCATTGGAGTGGACAAGTCGTTTCCCGTTTTTTTAGAGTACGCCAAAAACTCCTCTGTCGCGTAAATGCAAACGGCGTGAATGCCGGGATTGTCGTTTCCCACCACGCATGTTCCGGTTCTATAAAATCCGGTGATTGGTTTGAGACTACATGGTTCTAGCGGAGTTCCCAACACGTTTAATTCTTCATTCATTTTTATGAGCCTTGTTTTTTTCGCGATTATAACTTAATTACCATAGCTATACCTAAAACGCTACTTGCGTTAAATATTTCCTTAGCTAGAATTAACCATAAATAAAAAAATTGGATGTAAAAATGAATGACATTTCAAAAGAAGAGGCGATTAAAGGCGCGTTTTACGGCGCGATAGTCGGTGACGCCCCTATGATTGAATATCCACTTTTATCACTTTCAATAGATTATACTAATTATGCTATAATATTTTCAATCAATTGAAAAGGTTAATATATTATGCAAAAACTTACTCAACTATCAAACCTCTATTTTTCTCTTCCTACACCTACTTTTAAAAGATACTTATACACTCAAATAGATTTTAAATCAAAACTTATAGGAATCCTTGGTCAAAGAGGTGTGGGTAAGACTGTACTTAT
>CALDOC010000330.1 GCA_937914675.1 uncultured Sulfurimonas sp. | reverse complement strand
CACAAAATAACAATTTCACCATGTCTCCTTTTATTATGCCTATAAATTATACAGAAATTAATATTAAAGAAACTTCCTTTATGTGACTTTTATTAGGTATTGAAAGAATGGCAATAGAGAAGAAGGAGTTGAATTTGAACTATTAATCGCCTTTTAAGTAATATTTTTGTATTATTTCGGACTTAATTTTATATAAGGATATGTCGTGAAAAGAACATACCAACCACATAGTACACCAAAGAAAAGAACTCACGGTTTTAGACTACGCATGTCTACTAAGAATGGTCGTAGAATCATAAATCGTCGTAGAGCTAAAGGTCGTAAAAGATTGGCAGTTTAGGCGGATTTAACACGCTAAAGCTCCATAAGGAGTTTCAGTATGTTTATAATAAAGGAAAAAATCAACACTCAAACGCCGTTGTACTTTTTTTTCTTCCTCAAAATGGAATTCACAAAGTAGGTTTTACCGCAACTAAAAAGTTAGGTAACGCCGTTAGAAGAAATCGAGCAAAACGTAGAATGAGAGCTCTTTTTCGTGAATATTCAAACACCCTTCAAGATGGACTTTACGTATTTGTCGCTAAAATTGGATTATTTGATAGTTCTCATGAAGCGTTGACAAATGATTTTAAAAAAGTCCTAATCAAAGCAAAAACATTTAAAGAAACAATATGATAAAATCGCTTTTACTTAAATTAATGTGGTTTTATCAGAAGTTTATTACGCTAATTGGCTTTGGTTCATGTCGTTATTACCCATCATGTAGCGAATATGCGCGTCTTAACTTCGTAAATAACTCACTTTCAAGTGCTTTTTACCACTCTTTTACTAGAATACTGCGTTGTAATCAACTTTTCGAGGGTGGAATAGAATATCCTCTGTTGGATAAGCTTTCAGTCAAGCCTGAAAACTTAACAGTTGAGACAATAAAATATTGGTTGGTTCCAAATAAAAAAGACCGCTATTACATCATAAAAAATTTTTCGTACAAAGGGTAATTTGTGTTAGACAAACTCTCAGCAAATCAGAGACTAATCGTAGCCGTAGTCTTATCAGTCATTTTTTTCGTAGCTTATACAGCAATTTTCCCACCCGTCGCAAAAGAGGTGGCGCAAGACGCTAAAATCAATAAAGCGCAATCTAGCGGTGAAACAAAGTTGTCCAGCGACTCGGTAGACGTTGAAACGGGTCATGTCATATCTCAAAAAGACAAAGTGGCGGACATAGAGTCTAAAAATACAATTCTTACGGTAAAAAACAAAGATTTTATTTTAAAAATGGACACTCTTGGTCGTATCTCGTCAAAAGAGCTGCTCGAAGAGAAATTTAGAGGCGCTGACGATAAACACGCTCAAATAATTCCCCCAACTGGAGCTAAACCTTTATACGTTAGATTCTTAGATGACAAATTGAACGCGGAAGCGTCTTCAACTCCCTATACTTCATCCGTTGAAGAAGTTACAGTGGATGGCGAAGCGCAAAAAGTTAGACTAACTCAACAACTTTCCACTCTTAAAGTTACAAAAGATATAACTTTTTACGCCGATGGACATTACGATATCGTAGTTTCTCTTTCAGAAGACAAAAGATATTTTGTGTATGTTGGCAAACGCCCTCAGGTAAATGAAACCGAACAGATGATGACTGCCAAAGGGGCGCTTGTTTACACTGACGATAAGCAATTGGCCATCATTGAAGATGGCGACGTGGAAGGTAGAAAAACTTTTACGGGAGTCGAACTTGTAGCCTCGTTCGATCAGTACACTACGAGTATGATGTATGGATTTTCTAAAGATACAAACGTCATGATAGACCGTGACAACGATGATAATCCCGTTGCGTACTTTGACGCTCTTCAAACGATGAAATTTCATGGTTACGTTGGTCCAAAAACGTTTAAAACTTTAAACGCCATTGACCCAGTCCTCACAAACGTTATAGAGTATGGATGGTTTACTTTCGCGTCTCAACCACTTTTCTTGGTGCTTTCATGGTTGCACGGCATTTTTGGCAACTGGGGTTGGGCTATCATAGGCTTAACAGCGTTGATTAGAATGATTCTTTACCCTTTAACATACAAGGGAATGATGTCTATGCAGAAGATGAAAGACCTTGCTCCAAAACTCAAAGAACTTAAAGAGAAGTATAAAAAAGATCCGCAAAGATTAAACGCGGCAACTATGGACATGTACAAAAAGAATGGAGCGAACCCACTTGGCGGCTGCCTACCAATGCTTATGCAAATTCCCGTTTTTTACGCCATTTATCGTTTGCTTCTAAATTCGGTCGAACTTCAAGGAGCTTCATGGTTGTTGTGGGTAGACGATTTGTCTCGCATGGATCCTTACTACATCATGCCACTATTGATGGGCGCTTCCATGTTCTTACAACAACGAATGACGCCAACGAACTTTACAGACCCGATGCAAGAAAAAATAATGAAGTATCTTCCTGTGATATTTACGTTTTTCTTTGTAACCTTTCCATCTGGTTTAGTGCTTTACTGGTTCGTAAACAATCTTTTTTCAATCGCGCAACAATTCATTGTCAATCAGCAATTTAAAAACATGAAGGACGCGGAAATAGCGTTGGCGAAAAGTAGTGGAAAAAAGAATGATTAAAATTGAAGCGGATACTCTTCAACAAGCGTATGAAAACGCCGCTTCCGCACTTAATTGCTCAGTAACCGAGCTAAGCACGGAAGTGGTTCAACACCCAAGAGAGGGTTATTTAGGACTATTTAAAAAAACAGCGATAATTGTCGCGGTAAGAGAGAAAAAAGTCGAAAAGCCTGCGGAAGTTGAAAAAGTTGAAAAACCTCAGAGCGTAAAAGATGAAGCTAAAGTAGAAAAATTAGAGATTAAAAAAGAAGTAGTAGAAAAAAAAGAGAATTTAATATCAAAAAAATTGAGAATGCCAAAGGTAAAATCGACTATTAGCAACATATTGCATCATAGAATGGCGCCTGCCTCATTTGTCAGTTCTCAAGAAGACGAAGACGAAGATTTAAAAAGTGGAGTGAGTTATACCGCCGATTACGACGACGCGTTTGATGAAAAAAAAGGCGAACCAAGCATTGAAGATATTGTTAAAAGCGTTAGTAAAGAGATAAATTCATTTTTTGCTTTAACTTGTTTTGAGATTGAGAAAATAGAAGTTAGCGTGTATGACAGTGAAACCGTTTTTATTGAGTTTAAAGGAGCGGACGCCGCGCTGCTTATTGGAAAAGAGGGCTATAGATACAAAGCGATATCTTATATGCTGTTTAACTGGATAAATTCCAAATACAAAGTGCAACTTCGCTTGGAAATAGCGGAATTTTTAAAAAATCAAGAAGAGTCAGTTTCTCGTTACATAGAAAGCGTATGTGAAACAATAGACAGAGATGGACGCGCTCAAACCAAAATATTGGATGGCGTTTTGGTTCAAATCGCTTTAAAAGAGTTACGAGACAAATACCCAGATAAATACGTAGTGATTCGTTCAACGCGAGATGGACTGAAATACATTATCGTAAATGATTATCACCAAAATTAATGACTGACACAATCACAGCCATTGCAACGGCAAATGGCGTAGGCTCAATCTCCATTATTAGAATAAGTGGGGATAAAGCTTTACAAATAGCAAAAAACCTCTCAAAAAAAAATGATTTTTCTCCAAGACATGCCACGTTAAGCGCTATTTACAATGGCAAGAACGAACTAATCGACGAAGCGATAGTTATTTACTTTAAAGCTCCTTATTCATTTACGGCGGAAAACGTCGTAGAAATACAGTGTCACGGTGGTTTTATCGTAGCGCAAAGCGTATTGAAAGCGACGGTGAACGCGGGAGCTAGACTTGCGACTCCCGGTGAGTTTTCCAAACGCGCGTTTTTTAACGGTCGCATAGATTTAAGCGAAGCCGAAGCCATAGCGCAACTTATTGAAGCTAAAAGTGAAGATAGCGCCAAAATTCTCGCGGCTCAAATGAAAGGTTCTCTGAAACGTTACGTTGAAACAATACGCGACGACATCATACACATACTTGCGTATTCGGAAGTTAGCATAGATTACGCGGAAGAGGACTTGCCCGAAGATTTGATATCGCAGATCAAGGCAAAGTTGGAAGATCTTGAGAACTCTTTGCAAAAAACCTTAATTGCGAGTAAATCTCGCGAGGGTCTCATGCAGGGTTTTAAAGTCGCCATAGTTGGAAAACCAAACGTTGGAAAAAGTTCTCTTTTGAACGCGTTGTTGAATTACGATAGGGCGATTGTCAGTTCCATCGCGGGAACGACTCGCGACACGATTGAAGAACAAGTGAGGATTGGCACGCACCTAATTCGCATAGTGGATACAGCGGGAATTCGTGAAGCGAGCGACGAGATTGAACGCATTGGAATTGAGCGAAGTCTTGAGGCGATAGAGCGGAGCGATATAGTCATAGCCCTCTTTGACGCTTCAAGAGAGATGGACGCGGAAGATTTTCAAATATTGGAACTCATCAAGAAAAACGCTCTTGACAAAAAGATAATATATGTAAAAAACAAGATAGATTTGCAAGAGCGATTTATGTCGAATCAGATAAGTTTTGACTTGGAATTGAACTCCAAAGAGACGGTGGACTCGCTTATAAAATCGCTTGAAAACATAATGGACAGAACAAATTCAAGTGACGAGACGACGCTTATATCTCAAAGACAAGTTTCGGCGGTTGAAAACGCTTTATCAAACATCAAAGACGCTTACGAACCACTTGATTTTCAGGAACTTGAAATATTTTCTTTTCATTTGAACGAAGCGGTAAAAGAGATGGCGAGCATAACGCGACCATTTGAAAACGATGAGATGTTGGACAAAATGTTCGGCTCGTTTTGTTTGGGCAAATAGATGAAATACATAGCGATAGACTTGGGTTTAAAACGCATAGGCTTGGCCTATTCGGCGCATAAAGACATTGTTACTCCGCTTCCCGCAGTCGTGAGAAAAAATCGCAATCAAGCTTCCGCGGAGGTTAAAAAAGTTCTAAACGAGTGGGAAGTGGAGGCTGTCGTGATTGGAGTTCCTCTTGGTGGAAGCAGTGAAGAGGAGATGAAACGCAGAATTGAGCATTTCATGAATCTTGTTGATTTTAAAGGTGAGATATTTTACCAAGACGAAGCCGGAAGTTCGCTAGAAGCCGAGAACATGATGAAGGGACAAATAAAATACATACGCGACGGTCGAGTGGACTCCATTTCCGCGATGATCATATTGCAAAGATATTTGCTCAAAAACAAACTTGCGTCGCTCTAGGCTACTTCACCATTACAAAGAGATTGTTACTCTCGTGAGCCATTTTCGTAAATCTCTCTTTTAATTCTCTGTCAAAAGTGAGTATGAAAACGTTCGCGTTTTTTGCTTTCACCTCTTGAAATTTTTCCAACAAAACGTCATCGGCGACGTTTTTTCCATGATCGCATTTTACAAAATTGAAAGATTGCAACGTTTTTCCATAGTCGTACAAATTCGCTTCCCACTCCGCGCGTTTGAGATAGAGCGAGTCTGGATTCGCCGCCAAGAAAATATTTTTATCCTCTATCTCGTATTTCTCTATGATTTCGTTAAATATGGACGAGACGCTGGAGAAATTTTCAATATCCCAAAATAGGTAACTTTCGCTTACCTTGGATTTGCGCGTTTTGTTTATAAGTTTTAATCTCTTGGTGATGTTGAAACTGGTGTGAGCCGTGTCGTTTGTGAGAATGATTGAGTTTTTTAGTTTTAAAGCGTCGTCCGTATTAAAGCCCAATATTGAGCCAAGCTCTATGTAAAAATCCAAATTGAGAAGTTCGTTTTCCGAAGCCCCTTTTTGGTACTTCTTGAGCTTCGCGAGTTTCGCGTTGGAAAAAACAAGTTTTACGCTCACCTCTTCATGGTTGGCGTAAGCTTGTTTCGT
This sequence comes from uncultured Sulfurimonas sp., assembly GCA_937914675.1. Taxonomy (GTDB): domain Bacteria; phylum Campylobacterota; class Campylobacteria; order Campylobacterales; family Sulfurimonadaceae; genus Sulfurimonas. The sequence goes on along the minus strand of CALDOC010000330.1, from coordinate 3,504 downwards.
ACGAAAAAAAATATCTTTAGCTTCCGTCGTGGCGGGAAACTCTATCGAGCCCCTATATTTGTATTCTATTGATATTTTTTGCTTGTTTATAGACATTTAAAGAACTCAAGCGCTTCGAGTTCGTCATCGCTTAGCAATTCCCTATCTTTGTCGCTATACTCTTTTATCTGCGTCTTAATGTTGTTTTGGCAAAAATCAAATAAAACTTTGCAAGCATGTTCGTCATCATCCAAAAATCCAAGACCGCTAAATTGATAAGGGCTTTCTTGCTCTATGCATAAAAGAGTTCCCTCGCACTCCTCTTCCAAAAGCTCAACTAAAGTTCTATACGTAATATCGAATTCAGTCGCTTGCCAGCCAATCTCTTCCATATATTCAAAGGCGAATTTATCAACGCCGTCACCGGTCGTGTCATCATACGACGCGCGAGGAGTGTTCACCGCTATAAGCTCTTGCCAATTTGAAAACGCTTTTACTAAAACTCTGTCGTCATCTTCGACTATCTGATAATTTTTGCCTAAGACATCCGATAGTTTTGGCGCGGCCGTAGGCGTTAGCGCGTTTGTTGGTTTTTTAATATGTTGACCACGATAGATTAAAATTTCTTTTTCATCAAAAGGTTCATATTTGATTTCGCCCTTTATATTTATTCCATAAACTTTTAACGAGTTTATCGCTTGGATGAAATCAGACTTCTTCACTATAATAATTTCTTTAAAAAGGTTGAATTTTTTCATATCGACTCCTATGTTTTGACCGTATTATACATTTTGTGATATTAAAATACAAAATACGGAATTAAACCTAAGCAAACTCTAATAATAGTTTTACTTTTTTTTCAGTATAATGCGACAAATTTTTAAGATGAAATCTTAATACAACTCAAGGAAATACAATGGCATTAAACGTTTATTATGACAAAGACACAAATTTAGACTTAATCAAAAGCAAAACAGTTGCAATGATTGGTTTTGGTTCTCAAGGACACGCGCACGCGGAAAACTTAAGAGATAGCGGAGTAAACGTTGTCGTAGGTCTTCGTAAAGGTGGTTCTTCATGGGCTAAAGCAGAAGCTAAAAACTTTGAAGTGCTTACTATCGCCGAAGCTACCGCGAAAAGCGACCTTGTTATGATTCTTCTTCCAGATGAAAACCAAAAAGAGATTTATGAAGCGGAGATCGCTCCAAATCTTAAAGACGGCGCGACTATCGCTTTTGGTCATGGTTTTAACATTCATTATGGTCGCATTCACCCAGCCGCTAACGTTAACGTAACGATGATAGCTCCAAAAGCTCCGGGACACACCGTTCGTTCAGAGTTCGTTCGCGGTGGTGGGATTCCCGATCTTATCGCCGTTGGTCAAAACCCTTCTGGAAACACTAAAGAGTTAGCTCTTTCTTACGCTTCAGCAATTGGTGGCGGTCGTACCGCTATCATCGAAACCACTTTCAAAGACGAAACTGAAACTGACCTTTTTGGTGAGCAAGCGGTTCTTTGTGGAGGCGCTACCGCGCTTGTGCAAGCTGGTTTTGAGACGTTAACCGAAGCTGGTTACGCTCCTGAACTTGCGTACTTTGAGTGTCTTCATGAACTTAAACTAATTGTAGACTTGATGTTCGAGGGTGGTATTGCCGATATGAGATACTCTATCTCCAACACTGCCGAGTATGGCGATTACGTTTCAGGCAAACGCGTTATCAACGCCGAGTCTAAACAAGCTATGAAAGACATCTTGACTGAAATCCAAGATGGTAGATTCGCAAAAGACTTCATCCTTGAAGGTCAATCTGGTTATCCTCGCATGAACGCAGAGCGTAACAACGATAAAACGAAACTTATCACCGTAACTGGGAACAAGCTTCGTGAAATGATGCCATGGATTGGCTCAAACAAAATCGTAGACACTTCTAAAAACTAGTGTTTTAATTTCTGACACTCATCTTCGGATGATGTGTTCAGTCAGCTACCAATATAGCCTCCTTCTCACAAACGTCCAAATCTAAGCGCCATAAATTAAAAATCTTTCATTCTATAAATTTTTACAATAATTTCTGAACTCTAATCAAAGTCGAAAGTAAAATGGCGTGTTTGTCAACGTGTGAACTTTTCATTTTTAGCTCGCTTGACAAAAGCAACTCATGAAGTTTTGAGTACGCGCTGGGTTTAAACTTTAAAGAGAGAGCGGCTTTTTCATCCACTATGAACTTTGGGGCGGGGTAGCCTAGAATTTCTAGCGCGTTTGGGGCTCCGTTGACTCTTATGTAGATGTTAAACATATAGAGTTGAGTGAGATAAGTGGTAATCGCCGTAAGCACTCTTATCTCGTCTTCGCCGTGTTCTAGTATGTTTCTCAGATCGTCGGTAAACTCTTTTTTTGCGAGAAGCTTTTTTATAAAATCATCAAGATTAACCTCGCTGAGTCCATAAACTAAATTTTCAACGTCTTTAGTTGTAATCTCTCTGTCAAATACTTGAAATTTTTCTATCTCGTTTGAAGCTAAAGCGACGTCTCCATTATGGATGCCAAGAAGATGCGAGATTGTATATTTGTCTATTTTCACGTTTTTTTCTTGCGCGACCGCAGCCACTATGTTTTGCGCTTCAAAATCTTTTGGATGGAAAAACCTTACGCTCATAGTGCTTCTTGCGCCAAAAGCCGTTTTAGCGGAGTAGGCTTTGTGGTCGCTTCCATAGTAGGCGTATACAAAAATGTTGTCAGGATTTTTTTCGCAAGAGTCTAGTAGAATTTCTAGCTCTTTTTTAGGAATTTTTTTTTCACTCTTGATGACAAGTATGTTTCTATCTCCAAAGAGAGACCCTTGAGAGAGATGTCCTTTTGCGGAGTTGAAGTCATACTCGTCATGGTAGTAGTTTAAAACGTTCGCGTCGTCTATGGTTGTCATCATCTTTGCGTACATGTCAATCAGAAAAATGGATTCGCCAAAAAAGACAAAACTGTTCGCGACGCTTCTATTTTGAATATGCTTGTCTAACTCGCTTTTATACATCCACTTTTCCAACGACTACGGCAAATATTTTCGCTTTCGCTATGTCAACTTTGTCTATTCTTACAATAACGTCTTCAAAAAGCGAAACGTTTTCACTGGACGTTATGTTGAGTCTAGCACCTTTTATCTCATCGTTAAGATCCGCTTTTACTTCTGGGTCGGTTGAGGAGATGCGAGCTTTAAACTCTTTGTCTAAATTTAACTCAGCCCAACGAGCGAACTTTCTAGCCATAAAATCAGACTCTATGGTACTCGCTTCTCGTTCTTTCTCGCTTATGGTCATAGCGAGAGATTCAATGTTTCGCAATACGTAAGAACCTTCTGCCGTGTCTCCCGCGTTTATGGCTTTTAAAAGTCTATGCACAATAAGGTCGGAGTAGCGACGAATGGGCGAAGTAAAGTGAGTATAAGCTTCAAATCCCAAACCAAAATGCCCAGAGTTTAAAGGGGCGTATCTGGCTTGCATTTGCGAGCGGATGATTAAAGTGTCGACTTC
>CALDOC010000329.1 GCA_937914675.1 uncultured Sulfurimonas sp. | reverse complement strand
ATGGATAGGTTGGATTATGAAACGTTTATGCTGCAGTAAGTATATATTTTTAGTTGTCTTTTTATCTGGGACGTTATTTGCGGCGCTTAGCGATAAAAGCGCTATGATTTATTATGGAAAAAATTTATCATATCCTATGATAGGGCTTCATGATTACATAGTCGTAAATTCAAACAACGTAAACACGGACACTCATGGCTTTGGCGCGTATAAATCCAAGATGTATTCGCGCATAGTCATAAAAAAAAATATTAATTACAATGATAATTTATCAGAAGCGTTAAACAAGGGGTTTACAAATTTTTATTTTGAGAATCAAAATGATGAAGTTGAAAATAAGAATTTTATAAAATTTGTTAACTCGTTTCATGATAAACATCCTCAAAGTAAAATAATATTAAGCGCTGATATAAATATAATAAAGAGCGTTTATTTTTCAATTAACGCCGTGCTGTTGGAGTCGAGCTTACAGATGGCGTCGCTCAATCAGACAGTGGAACAGATTAAATCTTATGGTTTAGATATCATCGACGTCGAGCATGTAAACGCTCAGGTTGGGCGCGATGAAGTAAAAAATTTGATAAGAGAGATAAAATTAAAAAAAATGATTCCATACGTAAGTAATTATGATTTAGATATTTATGGAAAATCATCAAAAAACGCAATTAAGCGCGAAATATTAACGCTTATTGATGAAAGCGACCATGATAGAATGATACTTTCGGCTCATCAACATGGAGCGATTGCCCTCGAGTATATGGGATATATTCAAAAACTGCATGACGTGAACAATGGACTCCCCAACGTAGAGAAAATGAATCACTACGCAGGCGTAGTGATTTGGTTAAGTAAAGAGTATAAATCTCCCGCAAAACTTATAAGATGGGTGTTGTCTCTGCATAAACAGGGAGTGAAAGTGGCATTCGTAAATGGTTTTGGCGCTAGTATCGACTCTATGTTGTTGAAACAACTAGATATCGACGTATATGATGGCGATACAAGCCCAAGTAATATAAAAACAATCACATATAGAGACGAGATGATAGGTTTCGAAATAGAACCTTCGCTTAGCGATGAAAGTCTATACTTGCAACCTCAAGATTCTAAAGCCATTTTAATTTATAAAGACATGAATGGTTTAACTTCAACTCCCTCAGCCATAACTGCTTGGGGCGGTTACGCCATGAGGGAATCATTTATGCAAGAACTCAATGAAGAAAATATTTGGATAATAAATCCATTTAAATTTTTTCAAGAGTCGTTAAGATTAAAAGAGATTTTAGTACCTGACACAACGACGGAAAATGGAAATAGATTATTGTTTACCCATATAGACGGGGATGGCATTATGAATTACGTTGAATCAAATCCAGAACTTTTTTCTGGAGATATGATTTTAGATAAAATTTTAAAAGCATATAAGATTCCACACTCAGTTTCAATCATAGGCGCGGAAGTGGCGGCTAATGGGCTTTATCCTGAAATATCAGACAAATTAATCGTATTGGCAAAAAAAATATATGAACAGGATAACGTCGAGGGCGCGACG
>CALDOC010000328.1 GCA_937914675.1 uncultured Sulfurimonas sp. | reverse complement strand
CGTTCATAAGTCCAACAACGCCAAGTCCAAGAGCTATGGTTTTAGTTTGTTGTTCGACTTTGTCTATCATCTCGTCGCTAAGGTTTACGGGAGGGAGTGAACAAGCGCTATCTCCGGAGTGAATGCCAGCTTCTTCGATATGCTGCATAACGGAACCGATGTAAACATCTGTACCGTCACAAATTGCGTCTACGTCAAGCTCGATTGCTTGATCTAAAAATTTGTCAATCAAAACAGGGGCTTCATGGGAAACGGATATAGCCAACGCCATGTACTCTGAGAGCTCTTCTTGAGAGTAGACTATTTTCATGCCACGCCCGCCGAGAACGAACGATGGACGCACGAGAACTGGAAAGCCTAGTCTCTGAGCAATCGCAGGAGCTTCCTCTTTTGTGCGAGCAAGACCATTTTTGGGTTGTTTGAGTCCATTTTTTATGACAAAGTTCGAGAATTGTTCTCTATCTTCCGCAAGGTCAATTACCGAAGATGGCGTTCCCGCGATTTTGGCTCCAATTTTCGTAAGAGGATCCGCGAGCTTGAGTGGAGTTTGTCCACCGAAGTGAACGATGATGCCATCTGGTTGTTCATTTTCTATCACTTCCCTAACATGTTCAAAATCTATTGGCTCGAAGTAGAGCACGTCCGAAGTGTCGTAATCGGTTGAAACCGTTTCAGGATTGCAGTTGTACATAATGCACTCTATATCCATCTCTTTTAGAGCGAAAGCGGCGTGAACGCAACAGTAGTCAAATTCAATTCCTTGACCAATTCTATTTGGACCACCACCTAAGATAAGAACTTTTTTCTTATCGCTTACGCGATTTTTCACGTTTGGAAGTTTCGTGACGTTTGTCGTAGAGTAGAGATAAGGAGTGAGCGCTTTAAATTCAGCGGCGCAGGTGTCCACTTCGTTAAACTCTAGTTGAACGCCTAAAGATTTTCTTTTGCCGTAAACTTCATTTTCACTTACGGAGTGACTTGAGTTCTTCTTAATGAGTTGAGATATTCTTTTGTCTGAAAAACCGTCAACTTTTACGCTTCTCATAAAATCGGCGTTAAATAAAATTTTATCCGTTATTGCGCTTTCCGTTTTGACAATCTCTTCTATTTGGTACAAAAACCACGGGTCAATTTGACAAGTGTCAAACATCTCCTCAACGCTCATGCCACGACGGAAACCTTCCGCAACGTAGAGCATTCGTTCGGCGTTTGGACGACGGATTTCATGTTGAACAAATTCGGTATCGGCGTCTATCTCGTCAAAACCGCAAAGACCCGTTTCAAGTGAACAAAGCGCTTTTTGCATGGACTCTTTAAAAGTGCGACCTATTGCCATGACTTCGCCAACGGACTTCATGCTTGTGCTTAAAGTGTTTTCAGCTTCTGGAAATTTTTCAAACGTAAAACGAGGAATTTTCGTAACGACGTAATCAATTACCGGCTCAAAAGACGCGGGAGTTCCCGTTATGTCGTTTGTGATTTCGTCAAGAGTAAAACCAACGGCTAGAAGCGTCGCCACTTTCGCTATCGGATAACCCGTAGCTTTACTCGCGAGCGCGGAAGAACGACTCACTCGAGGATTCATCTCAATGACTATCATGCGGCCAGTTTTTGGATCGATTGAAAATTGCACGTTGGACCCACCGGTGTCGACGCCAATTTCTCGCAAAATGTCAAAAGAAGCGTTGCGCATTCTTTGGTACTCTTTGTCCGTAAGGGTCAAGGCGGGGGCGACGGTAATGCTATCCCCAGTGTGAACGCCCATAGGGTCAAAGTTTTCAATCGCGCATACGATGATGCAGTTGTCGTTTTTATCGCGTATGACTTCCATCTCGTACTCTTTCCAACCAAGGAGAGACTCTTCTATGAGGATTTCAGAAACGGGAGACTCGTCCAGCCCGCGAGCGGCGAGTTTTTTGAATTCGTCCATGTTGTAAGCGACGCCGCTTCCTCCGCCGGCAAGAGTGAACGAAGCGCGAATAATGATGGGAAAGCCTATTTTATTCGCGGCTTCCAATGACTCTTCCATATTGTGCGCGTACATTGAAAACGGCAAGTCCATGCCGATTTTAATCATGGCGTCTTTAAACGCGGAGCGGTCTTCGCCTTTGTGGATGGCTTGTGGAGTCGCACCTAAAAACTCTATGCCATCAAGCATTCCTTTTTCATACATGCTCGTAGCAACGTTGAGCGCCGTTTGTCCCCCCATGGTGGGAAGTATCGCGTCAACTTTTTCATCTTTGATAATTTTATAAATTATATCTTCTTTGATGGGTTCGATGTAAGTCCTATCCGCAAACTCTGGATCTGTCATAATGGTGGCGGGATTGGAGTTGATGAGAACAACTCTATAACCCAACTCTTTTAGAGTTTTAACGGCTTGAGTTCCTGAGTAGTCAAATTCACAAGCTTGACCGATAATAATCGGACCAGAACCTATAAGTAAAATAGTTTTTATGTCGGTGCGTTTTGGCATTTTTACCCTTTTAAATAATCTCTTAAAATTTAGGGATTGTAGCTAAAAGGCACTTAAAATTTGATGAGTTTTCTCTTTGTCATTTAATACTCAAAAGTATAAATAAGAGAAACCAATCCGGAGTAAATATAGTCCTCAACTACTATGGGGCTCGCGGTGGCTTCACCTGAGAGTTTATCCATGCGTAGGTTTATCAGTCCCGATAGTTTATCGGTAAATGGGTATTTAATATACGTTTGCGCGCCTAGTTGTACGCTAGATTTCGCGGTATACTGTGAATACGAAGACGTAAGTGATTCATTTTCGCTAACACCATAATAATAATTGATGAATTTAGAGGATTGATAGATTGCAATAATACTAGGATAGAATTTAAAATTTCCCAATGCAAAGTCATAACCAAGTTCCATGTTTGCTACCCAAGAGTCATATCTGCCCAATATATCGGTTAAAAGCGTGATTTCTAGGTATGATTTATCCATGGCGGCGCTAAACGCGAGACCGGCTTCCACTGAACTTTTTTTATTATCCATGCCTCTAAGATCTGGAGAATCAGACGCCTTATAGTTGTTTGGGCGAGGTTGTCCGGTAAGGGAAAAGCCCCAAGAATAAGCGTCGTTTTTTTCACCTAAAAAGTACATTCCAGCTCTCGACCATCTAATGTAAAAAAGCCCATTGTCAAAAAATATTACGGGAGAGGGCAAGATGATGTCGTCAACGTTTTTGTAAGGCTGAGTTTGAACGTAAGGGCCAAAACCGATAGTGACCGTTTGTTTTGAATCTTGAGCGTATACATTGAACAACAGTAGTAATAAAAGTGATATTTTTTTCATTTTAAACGCCTTATCATATGGAAATAGTTTGGATCATTTGTTTCAAAATATGGTTTGACCATAGCGTTTTGATAGCCTTGGGCCTTTGTAACGCTAAGCACCTTTCCGACTTTTAGACCTTTAAAAAATAGATCGTCAAGTCCAGAAGTGGTAACTTCATCGCCTGTCGCAATACTAAACCAAGCAGGAATAAACTTAATAATGATATTTTCGCCATTAGTTCCATGCGCTATTCCCGGGGCGTCATTCGATCCTACGAATACAGCGTAAGAACTTTGGAGGTCTCTGTTTAAAAGAGCGAGAGGTTTTTCGTTTTTTGGTATAACTATTCCCGCAACCAACTCTTTGTACGTTAAGCCATATATCCTTGAGTCGTTATAGTCGTCAACTTCAATCCAAATTCTATTTAAGTCACCAAATTTTTGATATGAAATCGTCCTTACCAATTGCGCTCTTGGGTCTATCTTTAAACTTGAGTTGTTCTCTTTATATAAATCAGTGATTTCTGTCGCTAATTGTTGCATAACGAGATGGTTATTTTCATATCTTAGTAATTTGTTCTGAAGTAAAGAAATTTGACTTGCTTGAAAAAAATATTTTATAAATCCATTTTGAACAAACTCTACAGTGTTGTGGTATCCTATTTTAACGTTGTTAAGCGTATATATAATAGGTTTTTGTATGACGTTAGTATAGTAGAACCCGCTCAGAAAGAGCGCGATCAAGATAAAAAAGTTAAATACTTTTTTATTCATTCTCAAATAATTCTTTTAATAAGTCTATTTCTTCCAAAGCGCGGCCAGTTCCACGAGCGACGGCAAGCAGTGGCTCATCCGCTACGTATACCGGAATTCTTACAATGTCTGAAAGATATTTATCGAGTTTACGAATAAGCGCGCCGCCACCCGTTAGAATAATGCCGTTGTTTACAATGTCTCCCGCCAAATCAGGCGGCATTCTCTCAAGCACGTCTCGAAGAGCTTCTGATATCTCTTTGAGAGGCTCCTTCATGGCTTCTCTAATATCTTCACTTGTCAATTCAACAGAACTTAAAAGTCCTTCGACTTGATCTCGTCCATTAACTATCATAGTGAGATCTTCATCAAGAACAAGCGCTGTACCGATGTTTATTTTAATCTCTTCGGCGACTCTCTCCCCTATAAGAAGGTTGTATTTTTTTCTAACGTAGTTAACGATGTTTTGATCTATTTTATCACCAGCCGTACGGATTGATTTGGATAAAACAAGTCCTCCTAGAGAGACGACGCCTATCTCAGTGGTGCCTCCACCGATGTCAACTACGAGATGACCTTTTGGCTCACGTATGTCGACGCCGGCGCCAATCGCGGCCGCCATCGGTTCTTCTATGAGAAATACCTCACGGGCGCCAGCGCTTAAAGCCGACTCGCGAACGGCCTTACGCTCAACTTGAGTAAGTCCATAAGGAACGCAGATAATAATTCGTGGACTTATTAGAGAGCTACGCCCATGAGCTTTTTCAATGAATTTGCGTATCATTTTTTCAGTCATGTCAAAGTCGGCTATAACTCCGTCGCGCATTGGGCGAATCGCTCTAATGTTGCCAGGAGTTTTACCAACCATCTCTTTGGCTTCATGTCCAACGGCTAAAACTCTACTTTGACCGTATTTTTCAGTTTTTACCGCAACAACGGAAGGCTCATTGATAATAATTCCTCTTCCTTTGGCAATTACAATTGTATTAGCGGTTCCTAAGTCGATTGACAAATCGTTTGAAAAAAGTCCTATAATTTTATTAAATATCATAATTCATGCCCTAGGCTATTTTTTTTGTAGTTTTTTTAATATAAATAGGTTTTTCACCATTCTCTATCACTTCTTTTGTTATCAAAACTTCATATCCGGCGTATTCAGGAAGTTCATACATAATGTCAATCATGTTTTCTTCCAAGATGGCTCGAAGTCCGCGCGCGCCGGTTTTTCTTTTTATCGCTTTTGCCGCAATTGCAAGAAGCGCGTCTTCGTCAAAGTTTAGTTCAACTTCATCTATGGAAAAAAGTTTTTTATACTGTCTTACAAGTGAATTTTTTGGTTCGGTTAAGATGCGAACCATATCACGCTCGCTTATCTCACTCAATGAAGCGATAATGGGTAAACGACCAACAAGCTCGGGAATAAGACCAAAGTGAACTAAATCATCAGGTTCAACCATGTCATAAGTTGGTTTTTGCTCATCCTTCGTTTTTTTGTCATGTCCAAAACCTAAGATGTTTTGACCTTGTTTACGCTTTAAAATGTCTTCTAAACCATCAAACGCGCCACCGCAAATAAAAAGAATATTTGTGGTGTCAATGGAAGTAAACTCTTGATTAGGATGTTTTCTCCCACCTTTTGGAGGAATGTTTACTGCTGAACCTTCTATTATTTTTAGAAGCGCTTGTTGCACTCCTTCTCCTGAAACGTCACGAGTGATGGAACGGTTTTCGCTCATGCGAGCCACTTTATCCACTTCGTCTATAAAAACGATTCCTTGTTGGGCTCGTTTGATGTCGCCATCAGCCGCTTGAAGGAGTTTTGTTAAGATATTTTCAACGTCTTCGCCAACGTAACCCGCTTCGGTTAAACTTGTCGCGTCCGCGATTGCTATGGGAACGTTCAACACTCTAGCGATTGTTTGCGCCATCAAAGTTTTTCCACTTCCAGTCGGACCGATAAGCAGAACGTTTGATTTGGATATTTCCGTGTCGTCATTGGTTACGTTTTTTGTTTTAAAAATTCTTTTATAGTGGTTATAAACGGCAACGCTTAAAAGTTTTCTAGCTTTTTCTTGACCAATGATATACTCGCCTAGAAAATTATTCAACTCTTTTGGCGTCATTAGATTGTTTACCGCTTCAAGAAGTTCTTTACTCTCTTGAGCCAAAGAATCTTTTTCATCGCCAAACATGATTTTATATGCGGAAACTACGCAATTTTTACAGATATAAACGCCATTACCGGCGATTAGTGGGTTTTTTTCACTTTCAGTCGCGTCACAAAAACTACAATGTCTATATGTCATATATTTTTCCTCTCAAAGGGTATCCCTCTTGTTGTTGTCATTATAAAATTACATAAGTTGTTTACATAATTATTATCACTGCTTTTAAGTATTTCGCTCGCAGTTTCTTTTAAAGGTTTTCCCGACTCAAAAAGTTCTCTATAAACTATTTTTAAAGCGTTGATATCTTCTCGTTCAAGATTTCTTCTTAATCCAGTTAAGTTCAATCCCCTTAGGTTCGCTCGATTCCCTTCAGCCAAACAGTATGGGGGAATATCTTGCGCGAGAGCCGAAGCGCCACCGATCATGGCGTAATCGCCTATATGCACAAATTGATGAATTGGAGTCATTCCACCAACTACCACGTAATTGCCAAGCTCCACATGTCCAGCCAAAGTGGCCGCGTTTGCTAAAATACAGTTATTCCCAATAATTACGTCATGCCCTAAATGAACGTAACCCATAAAAAGGTTGTGGTTTCCTATAATCGTTTTGCCACCACCACCTTTTGTCCCTGGATTGAAAAGAGTAAACTCTCTGATGGTATTGTCATCGCCTATGATTAGTTCAACGTCTTCGCCGTCAAATTTTAAATCTTGTGGAATGGAACCAATGACGGCATGTGAAAAAATTCTGTTATTTTTTCCTATCGTCGTTTTTCCATATATACAAGAATTTTGGGCGATTTTCGTCCCATCGCCAATGCTCGATTGAGACGATACAAAGCAAAAAGCTCCAATTTCAACATTTTCACCAATTATGGCGCCATCTTCAATGAGCGCTAATTTAGATATATTAGACATTATTGGGCTTTTTATTTATCAACTATCATGGCTTTTAGTTCGGCTTCGCTTACTAATTTTTCATCAACGTAAGCTTCGCCTTTTAGCATCCAAACAGTTCCCTTGCGTTTGATTACGGAGATACGGTACTCAAGTTTGTCACCAGGTCTGACGGGAGTTCTAAACTTCGCTTTGTCAATGCTCATGAAGTAGACAACTTTGTTAGCTATCTCTTCTTCGCTTATCTCACCCATGCTCAAAAACGATAATACGCCACCAGCTTGAGCCATTCCTTCAAGTATCATAACTCCAGGATAGATAGGGTGTCCAGGAAAATGACCTTGAAAAACGGGTTCTGAAATTGATATGTTTTTGTAAGCTGTTATTGATTCACCCTCAACCATGTCGGTTACGCGGTCTACTAGTAAAAATGGATAACGGTGAGGTAATATTTTTTGAATTGCGACAACATCTAAAGTCATAGTAAAAGCCTTAATAATAATTTTGGCTATTTTACCAAAATTATCATTATATTATGATTAGTCTTTCTTTTGTGTCCTCGTAAGTTTTGGCGTCCAAATAAATCGTCAGCTTTTTGTCCGATACGCTTTGCACTACGATGATAGGAGTAACGTCGTAGTTTGAATCGTTTAAAATATTTCTAATTTGAAGTTCCTCGTCAAAACTAGGAGGATTAAAGATAAGTTCATTCATAGTCTTATATTGAGTTTTTGTAAGCATGTTGAACTCTCTCAAAGTGATGAATTTTATCTCTTCGCGATTGAAATAGTGCAAATTTTTAATGCTAAATTCCACTTTTCCTTGAGCGGTTTTTCTAGGTAGAGTCGAGTATGAAAGAGCGTAAGCCGGAATAATGGTATTTTTACCCTCTGTGACTTTAAAGTTAAATTGGCGATAGTTCAAAAACTTTTGCTTAACGATTTTATATTCCACTCCTTCGTCTTCAAGTTCATTTCTTTTGGAGTACATTTGGATTCGCTCTTCAATGGAGGCTGGAAGCGCGTGTTTTGAAATTGGAGAAAACATCTCGTCCATAAGTTTGTCTTGTTGTTCTCTTTGCATAGTTAGGCCAAAAATACATCCACAATAATCTTGGCGGTAGAGTTGTTTCTCTTTTGTCACGCGGCTTTGATCTTGCGTCCCTCCGCCACTTCTATAGTCCACCGCTATAAATTCAACTCCATTTTTTTCATGAAACTCGTCTCCAACGCGTTTGAGTTGTTCTTGAGACTTTAAAGGGCTGACGAGTAGGGTGGTCGTGATTTTTTTTTCGCCTAGTTCCAAAGCTTTTTTGGCGCTCACGGAAAAGCGTTTATCAAAACAGACTTCGCATCTAGCCCCTTTTTCAGGTTCTTTTTCCAAGCCGCGAACGGCATTGAGCCAATTTTCATAATCATACTCGCCCTCAAGCAAATCAATGCCAAGCATTTTGCAACTTCTTCGCACGTCTAGCAAACGCAATTGATATTCCGAATAAGGATGAATGTTCGGGTCGTAAAAAAATCCAGTAAGTTTTTCATCTGGATAATCTTTTTGTAATTTTTCTAAAAAAAAGTGTGAATCAACACTACAACATATATGTACTAAAATGTTTTTTCCTTAAGGAGTTTATTTGTTAAACATGAGAGAGCCGAGTCTAATCATGTTCGAACCACACTCAATGGCGAGTTCAAAATCGCCACTCATTCCCATGGAACAGATTGTTGCGTCTGGAAGTTCTTTGTAAATCGCGTAAGTGGTTAAAAAACTTTTTTTGACTACTTCTTTATCCTCCGAATGAGCTCCTATGCTCATAACGCCTTTTAATTTTATGTTTGGACACTCGCTTTGTATCTTTTTATAACTCTCTATCGCTGTTTCGGGAGTAAAACCATGTTTTGATTCCTCGTTCGCGGAGTTTATTTGGAGCAGACAATCAAGGGTCATGTCTCTCGCCTGTAGTTTTTTTTGCAGCTCAAGAGCCAATTCCAAAGAGTCGAGAGCTTGAAAAAGAGTGGGGTTGACGTCGAGTAAATTATTAATCTTGTTTTTTTGCAAGTTACCGATAAAATGCCACTCCAATGGCAACTCTTCTAGTTCGTTTGACTTTTCTTTCAAGTCTTGAACCTTGTTCTCGCCAAAGGCTCGCTGACCGATTTCATAAAGTTTTTTTACTTCGTCCGAAGTTGAGTACTTACTCACCGCGACGGTTTTTACTATATGGTGACCGCTCACTCTTAATCTAGCGGTTTCAACTCGTCTTACCACGTCGTCTATGTATATTTTATATTCTATTGTATCCATGTTATCCTACTAATTTCTTGCCATTTCGCTTTAAAGGTCTGATTTTATCAAAATAACTTTTAAATAACATAAGTTCTTTCTCTTTTTCTCGCTGGTTTGCAATAGAGGATTAAGTGATTATTGAGGGACATACGCTATAATCAAATTAAGAAGATTTTGGGTGGGCAAAGTAGTGACAAACATATTGATCGTAGACGATAGTAAATATATTAGGACGGTTGTTAAAGAGAAAATATCTCAGATGTTAAAAGCTAACGTTTTTATGGCGAAATCCTTGGAAGAAGCCAATAGATTTATACGGAGAAACAAGTTTGACATAGCGATATTGGACGTTCACTTGCCCGACGCGAATAACGGAGAGGTGATTGATCTCGCTTTGGAATACGATATTCCCGTTATTGTATTGAGCAGCGGCATAAATGAAACAATCAAAAACATTGTGCTAAAAAAAGATATCGTGGAATACGTCGCTAAAAGCGATCCGCAAAGCATTGCTTACATTGTCAAAATTGTGTCTAGAATATTGAAAAATCGTGAAGAAAACATTTTAATAGTAGATGATTCAAAAACGCAAAGAGAAGAAATAAAAGTCTATTTGGAGAAGCTTCAACTTAATATAGAAGAGGCAAACGACGCGACAGAAGCGATAGAAATAATTAAAAGTAAAAATATTTCCTTGGTTTTAATCGACTATAGGCTTCAAGGGATGAATGGCATGGAATTAACTATGCTGCTTCGTCAAACTTACACTAAAGATAGATTGGCGATTATTGGGATTAGCGGCATTAGCAGTAACGAGGTGGCTACAAATTTTTTGCGTTATGGAGCTAATGATTTTATTGCCAAACCATTTACGTATCAAGAGTTTAGCGCAAGGATTAACGCCAATTTAGACCTTC
>CALDOC010000327.1 GCA_937914675.1 uncultured Sulfurimonas sp. | reverse complement strand
AAACTCAAAGATTTTAAAAATATGAAAAAAAGATTAAAAGGCAAACCAGTTGTTGATTGAAAACGTAAGCGTCGTCATTATCGCAAGTAACGCGGAGGCGAAACTAAGAGAGTGCTTGGATAGTTTGAGAGATTTTAGCGAAGTCATTGTTTATGAGAACAACTCGACGGACAAAACGGTGGAAATCGCCCAAAATTATAAAAACGTGAAACTGACGTCCGGCGCGTTTTTGGGATTTGGAAAGACTAAAAATTTGGCGGCGAGTTTAAGCGCTAACGAGTGGGTTTTGTCTTTGGATAGTGATGAAGTTTTAGACGAAAATTTTGTAAACTCATTAAAAAAAATGGATTTAAAATCCGATACCGTATACAAAATATATAGAGTCAATTTTTACAAAGATTCGCAAGTAAAACATTGCTGGGGCGATGAAACGATAGTGAGGCTGTACAACAAGAGTGAAACTTCATTTGCAAACAAAGACGTTCATGAGCATGTTTTAGAAGACCGACTTGATACGAAACTCTTACAAGGAGTCGTAAAACACTATCCTTACAACACTATCACTGATTTCATTACCAAATTAGACAGATACTCAACGCTATTCGCGCAAAACAACGCTGGCGAGAAAAGCTCCTCTCCGACCAAAGCGTTTTTCAATGGAGTTTACTCATTTATAAAAACATATATTTTTAAACAAGGTTTTTTAGACGGTCATGTAGGACTTGTGATAGCCTTTTCTCATATGGCGACAAATTTTTACAAGTACATGAAACTCTACGAACTAAATGAAGAGTTGAAATCATCCAAAGATAGTAAATAATCATGCTTTTTAACTCTTATGAATTCATCTTTATCTTTTTGCCGTTCACGTTTTTTATATATTTTTACCTTTTAAACAGAAGGCTGATTAGCGGGGCGAAAGGTTTTCTCGTGTTTTCATCACTATTTTTTTACTCGTGGTGGAACATGGCGTATCTCCCACTCATTCTAACGTCGATGTTATTCAATTATGTCATAGGAAACAGTTTAAATGAGAATTTTAAAAAAATAAAAGTCACCAAAAAGTTCTTACTCTCTTTTGCGATTATTGCGAACCTATCGCTTCTTGGATACTTCAAGTATAGTGATTTTTTTCTCACAAACGTCAATACAATCTTTGACTCCAACATGTCATTGCTTCATTTTGCCCTTCCTCTCGCCATATCATTTTTTACTTTTCAGCAGATTGCGTATCTTGTGGACAGTTATAGAGGAGAAACCGCAGAGTACGACTTTCTAAATTATTCGCTATTTGTTACGTTTTTTCCTCAACTCATAGCGGGTCCGATAGTTCATCACTCAGAAATGATGCCGCAGTTCGCCTCCAAATGGAATCTCGCGAAAAATTACAAAAATGTCGCGACCGGTCTCTTTATTTTTTCAATCGGTTTATTCAAAAAGGTCGTTATCGCGGATACTTTTGCCATTTGGGCGACAAATGGTTTTGACAAAGTAGCCGTACTAAACCTTTTGGAAGCCTGGGCGACGTCACTCTCTTATACGTTTCAACTATACTTTGACTTTAGCGGCTATACCGACATGGCGATAGGCGCGGCGCTGCTTTTCAACATCAAACTTCCAGCAAACTTTAACTCTCCTTATAAAGCCACGAGCGTTCAAGATTTTTGGAGAAGATGGCACATCACTCTTTCAAGATTTTTAAAAGATTATATTTACGTTCCCCTTGGTGGCAGCAGAAAAGGGAATCTAAGAACTTATACAAACTTGATGGCCACTTTTATACTTGGAGGTATTTGGCATGGCGCTGGTTGGACCTTTGTTTTTTGGGGCTTTTTGCATGGCGTAGCTTTAGTGATAAACCATATTAGTAAATCCATTGGTTTAAAACTGCCAACTCTTCTCGCTTGGTTTATAACCTTCAATTTTATCAACGCGTCTTGGATTTTTTTTAGAGCCAAAGAGTGGAATGACGCCATAAAAGTGCTAAAAGCGATGTTTTTTGGCGAATTTATTTTGCCATATAAAATTATTGAAAGATTTCCATCATTAGATTATCTACGCTCTGGAAAAGTATTTGGCGATATTGACGCGAGTTCTGATGGCGTTTTATGGTTAATTGGAGCTTTTGTCGTAATATTGGCTTTTAAAAACAGTTCTTATCATATGCTTAATTTTATTGCGAACAAGAAAAACGCCATCGTCATGTATCTATTATTTATAATTTCATTTCTCCATTTTACAAGAGTGAGTGAATTTTTATATTTCAATTTTTAGGATTGCGTCGCATGTCACATATAAAAAAATGGATTCTACTCTCATTGTCAACAATTTTTGCTAGTTTGTTCGCTATCGCTGGTTTTAACTATTTTATGGACTCTCTTTGGACCTTCAATCATGAACATCAATACAACCAATATCAAAGAGACAGTCGAGAGAGGCAGCAAAAAAGCAACGCTCTATATTTTAGAATGCAAAAATACGATACTTTGATATTTGGAAGTAGTCGAACGACTCATATGAATCCTCATAAATGGGATGAAAATACATTTAACTACGCGGCGTCCGACATGCAGCCAAACGAGTACGTTGAATATTTGAACTTTGCAATCAATGAAGCGAAACAACCAATAAAAAGAGTTGTCATAGGTCTGGACTTTTTTGGTTCTCTTACGTACGCTCCTGCTGTTTCAAAAGACCCTAGAGCTATCTTAAATAAAATTAGCGAACCTTTTTATAGATATAAACTATTGTTTAGCATGGATACGTTAACCTATTCTTTACATAATCTTAAAAGCTATTATACAAAAGAAAAAGGGAAATATACTTATAGTTACGTTAAACGAGCGATAGATAAAAAAATCTACACTCCAAAAGAGTACGACAATCATATACAAGGCGGTTTAAGCAATATTGAAAGAGGAAAATTTTCTGAAAAATACGACGTCAACTATTTAAAAGAGATTGGCAATCTAGTGGTCTCAAATCCAAATATAGAATTTATCGTATTCACCACCCCTGTCAGCAAACAAGTTATTGAACTACTTATAGCAAAAAATTTATACAGTTCTTATGAACGATGGCTACGAGAGAACGTCTCCGTCTTTAACTCACTCAACCATTTCATGTACGTAAACGATCTAACTAAAAACGCAAACGTCTATTTTATAGACTCGCATCACGCTTATGACACGACATACGAATGCGTGACGGACGCCTTACTTCAGAAAACTTCAAACTGTCCAACGACAAATATGATTTTAAACAAAGAAAACATAAAAGTAAATTTAGATATTTTAAAAAAATTAAACTCTGAGTAAAGTTCTTTTGACTTCATCAAACATTTTAGCCCTTTTCTCTTCATCTCGAGGCAACATGAAATGAGTTTGCGATTTCTCATCGCCTATGCCCTTCCACCTTTTGGAACTCGCGAAAAGAGAGTCTCCAAAAAAAGTGAGAGTCGGACAGCCAACCAAAGACGCTAAATGATACGTTCCAGTCGAAGTGCTTACAAAAAGTTTAAAATTGCTGATTAGTTTTGCGAAATACATGACTCCATCAAGAGACAAATAGAAAATGACGTCCTCTCCCCTTAACCTATTTTGCATCTCTTCATAAAGCTCATTTTCATCTGGTCCAAACGTTAGCACGACTTGATGCTTGGCTTTTTTGACAACTTCACGGATAAGCGTTTCATACTCGTCCAAATTCCAGTTTGCGTCGCTGGAGCCACCAAAACCCACATGAAAGGCTACTATCTCTTTTTCTATCTCATTGTTGACGCGAAACACGTCATAAACGTTTTTCGCGTCAAGAAACTCTAAAAGCGGTTTTTTATACGCTAAATCCAAATCGGGAAAAAGTGCGCGAGCGAGTTCCAAGTTGTACTCAAACTCAGCCATTTTCACTTCGCTGCGCCTTTGGCTCACTCTGCTCGTGTAAAATATTTGCGCCATTTTCGTGGCCGGAGCTATTGTTTTTGGGATTCTCGCCAAGAATTGCGCGAACGCCACTCTCGTGTTTGAAAAGAGAGTTAGCGACGCGTCAATCTTCTCGTTTCTTATTTTTTTGGCAAGCTCAAAGACGGAGCTATCTGGAGCGTCGACGATTACTTCATCAATAAAATCGCAACTGCGGGCAAGCGCTTCATTGATTGGAGAGACGCATACGACAACCCTATTCTTCTCGTCACGCTTCTTTAAAACGTAGATGGCTGGAAGAGCCGTTATGAAATCGCCAAGTTTGTCCGTGCGAACGACTAAAATATTCAATGCGTCTCTTTTTTTGTTAAATTTCCAAATCTTACCTTAAAAAGGATATAATTCGCCTTATGAAAGAACCATTTAAATGGGATGATTATTCCGACCAACCAGCGCTACTTCAAGATAAAAACTATAAAAAAAGAATGAAAAAAAAAGAGTTTGCGTCTTTTTTGAAAACGCTCTTGAGCGCTATTTTTATCTTGCCATTTTCAATTATCATGATGCCATTCGTCAAACGCAAGCTTATAAATTCTCATGATTTTTTTTGCATGGGAATTGATTTTGAAAGAGAGCCTCAAGAAACTTTAAAGTGCGTCGACGAATTGAACGTAGATAGAGTCTTGCTACGATTTAAACTTTGGGAGATGGATAAACTCGCTGAACTAAAAGAGTTCATATCGCTGCTCAAAAACAAAAAAGTCACTCTTAAAATTTTGCAAGATAGGGAAAATATAGAGGACTTGGAACTTTTCAAAAGCAACTTAACTCTTATATTTAAAGAGCTTGACGGGCTGATGGACATGTATGAAATTGGCTCAACCATCAACCGTACGAAATGGGGATTTTTTTCCGTTGATGAATATAGTAAATTTTATAAAGTTGCGTATGATTTGAAAACGTCGCAATTTAAAAGTATTAAACTTATCGGAAGCGGCGTCATCGATTTTGAATACTATTTTACGGCTCACACTCTTTTTAATCTTTTCAAATACAAATACGATGGTGTTTCTTCTCTCCTTTACGTGGACAGACGCGGCGCTCCTGAAAACATGCAACTTGGGTTCACCCTCGCCGATAAGATAGCGTGGCTCAGCACTATGGTTTGGCTGAGTCCCAAGAGTTCAAATGAGTTGCATATCACCGAAACAAACTGGCCTATCGCGGGAACGGCTCCGTACGCGCCCACAAGCGAAAAGGAGTGCGTAAGCGAAGAGTCGTACGCAAACTATATGCTTCGCTACCACTTGTTGGCTTTCGCGTCTCAACAAGTGAACACCCTTTCATGGCATCAATTGATAGCTCCCGGATATGGACTCATCGACAACCGTGAAAACATTGTAAAAAGAGAAGCGTTTTACACATACAAATACATGATACAAAGCCTCAAACGCGCGCAATTTTTACGCCTTGACATAAAGAGAGATTACTACATACTTCAATTTTTGCTAGATGATCGTCTCTTGCAAATACATTGGTCGCTTAAAGCGACCAACCTTAGAAATGAAGATTTTTTTGACGTTTTTACAAAAGATGGAAAAAGAGTAAAAAGTGAAATTTTAAATATATGTTCTTCGCCTCTATACATATATATCAAGGACGAAAAGTAATGTCTCATATGAAAATACTCGTTATATTGCCAAACTGGTTGGGAGACGCCGTCATGGCAACTCCCGCCATCGAACTTTTAGCGCTTCACTACGAAAACGCGAAATTTACGTTTCTTGGCAGTCATGTATCCATTGAAGCTCTAAAATATCATCCCCTTTGCGAAAAAGCGATTGTTGATGAAACAAAAAAGGCTTCCAACAGACTTCTCGCCACCTATAAATTGGCTCAAGAGCTAGGCTCTTTTTCCTTGGCGGTAAGTTTTAGAAATCAATTTTACTCATCTTTGCTTCTTAGATTGACGCAAACCGTCGTTTGCGTTTCGAGGTCGTCATGGCACTCGATGTTTTTACTCTCGCACACTCCCAAAATATCAACAAATCAGCATCTCGTAAAACAGTACGCCCAACTAGCCATGACTGACGTCCATGATTATCATGGAGAAGTTTCACGTTTAAAATTATACATAGAGCCAACGAGACATAATAATCCCACTCTTGGCATAAATGCGGGCGCCACTTATGGAAGCGCTAAAAGATGGTATCCTGAACGATTCGCTCAAGTGGCTCATGAGTATAGCGACAAGTTTGACGTCATAATTTTTGGTGGACCAAACGAAGTGGAAATGGCAAACGAGATTGAAACTCTTTTAAAAAATTTAGGCACTCAAAACTATATGAATCTCGCGGGAAAAACAAACATACGAGAGTTATGCTCAAACATAGCCGGGTGTTCTCTTTTTATCACAAACGATAGCGGACCCATGCATGTCGCGGCGGCCTATCAAGTACCAACCATAGCCATATTTGGACCGACAAAATATAAAGAAACCTCGCAATGGATGAACGAAAAAAGTAAAATAATAAGACATGAGATGGAGTGTTCGCCATGTATGAAAAGAGAGTGTCCCCTCAAGCATCACGACTGTATGAAGAGCGTTACAGCGCTCGAAGTCATCGAGGCTGTAAAAAAGTTGAATTAAAAACTTATTTTATATCCAAAAAAAGCGGATGAGTTATATTTAAAATTACCTATCGCCGCGTTATTATAGTTTGTATTCATCGTTCTATATCCAAGAGTGATCCGACCATTTGGAATCAACTCAATGTCATAACTAATTCTATACTCTAAGTAATTATTTGCGTCTCTAAAGCTTAAAACTTGTGGCGCGTAATAAAAAGAACCATTTAAATACATTGGCACTAAATCAGGAATTGGAAACTTGTATGTAAACTCCACTCCTAAAGGAAGCGACGCGTAATCAAGATTTTGATTTTTCGTCGCATTGAGTTTCACGCCCATTCCTATCTTCATCCCTCGATTGCCAACTTCTCTCATCATTAAAAAGTTCACTTCCCCATACACTTCGAGCGAACTATTTTTATCTGAATGATCTTGGTGAGCATTTAAAAACTTTCCACCGACAAATGTCGTTTCAGGTTCAACTGTATCCTTAAACTGTCCTAAATCAAACCTTGCGCCTATCTCTAAATCTTTGTTGTTTATATTCAACTCTCCAGTATGCATCGCGAACGCCGATACTGCAACTAATATCATTATGGATATTTTTTTTAACATGTTTGTCCTTGTATTTTTTCTATGGTTTTTGTTGTGCTTTTGCCATCGACAAAATCAACAAGTCTCAGTTCACAAGCAAATTCCGTTCCTATCACTTCTTTGCCTTCATAATCTCCGCCTTTCACTAAGATGTCGGGTTTAATCATTTTAATCAACTCATAAGGAGTGTCCTCTTCAAATGGAACCACAAAATCAACCGCTTCCAAAGCTGCTAGCAGATAGGCTCTATCTTCCGCAATATTTACTGGGCGAGTTGGACCTTTTAATCGCGACACGGATTCATCGGAGTTTAATCCTACTATAAGTATGTCGCCAAAGCTTTTTGCGATTTGCAAATATTTCACATGTCCTACATGAAGTATGTCGAAACATCCATTAGTAAAAACTACTTTTTTGCCATTTAAACGACATCTGCTCACTAGCGAGTCTATTTCACTAAAACTTTTTATATGAGCGTCGGAAGTGCTTTTATGCAGGGAAGCTTCATACTCTTCAATCTCGTCAATGCTCACGGTTGCGGAACCTATCTTGCCAACAACGACGCCAGCCGCGAGATTGGAAAACGCCGCGGTCTCTTGAATGCTGAGTCCCGCGCTAAGCGCGAACGCGATGGAGGCGATCACGGTGTCGCCCGCGCCGGTCACGTCAAAAACTTCCTTGGCGACTGTGGGAAATTTTTCTAATTTCTCGTCATAAATGGCAATTCCATCTTCAGACAAAGTTATCAAAGATATACCCAATTCACACTCTATTTTTAGTTTTAAAAGCGCCTCTTGCAAAGATTTGTCGTCTTTAATTTCTATATTCGTAGCGAGTGTCGCTTCTTTTTTATTTGGCGTTAAGAGATAAGCCCCTTTATACTTTGAAAAGTCGCTTCCCTTAGGGTCAACTAAAACTTTTACGTTGGCTTCTTTTGACAAATGTATAATTTTTTGACATAAATCATCAGTTAAAACGCCCTTTCCATAGTCCGACAAAATAACCATATCGTAAGACGCTATTTCATCTTCTAAAGAAAACAAAATGTCATCTACGGATTCCTCGGAAATATCATCTTTACTCTCTCTGTCATATCGAAGAACTTGCTGACTAACAGCTATTACGCGGCTTTTTTTTGATGTTTTTCTTTCATTTTGGATAATTACGTTACTGCTGTCAACGCCAATTTTATTTAGCATTTCTACAAGTTCCGAGCCATTGACGTCGTCGCCTATGACGCTACTGACGCTTACCGTTGCTCCAAGAGCGACAAGGTTGTTTATGACGTTGCCAGCGCCACCGAGTACCGTTGTTTCTTTGGTGATGTCGACAACCTGAACAGGAGCTTCTGGAGATATCCGCTCACAACTGCCCCAAAGATAGTGATCAATCATCAGATCGCCAACAACCAAAATATTTGGCTTCGCTTCTTTTAAAATTTTCATTTATTTCACTTCTTCTTCAAATATACGCTTTATCTCGCTTACGTAAGCTTTTATGCCGTCTTCCATCTCAAAAGTTGGTTCATACCCTAAAGCCTCTCTCGTTGTCGCTATGTCCGCTTCGGTGTGAAACTGATAAGAACCTACAAATGGATTTGGAATATATTCACAAGGAAGCGACGTTCCCAACTCTTTTTGTAAAATGTCCACGATGTCTTGAAAACTTCTAGCCTTGCCAGTCCCAACGTTGTAAATTCCGCTATCTTTTGGTTGCATAGCTTTTACGTTTGCTTGAATAATGTCGCCAATGTATATAAAATCACGCAGAATCTTATCGCTACCCTCAAAAAGACGAGGATTTTTTCCAGCTAGCAACTGATGACCAAACTGTAAGACCATAGACGCCGTCGTATTTTTAAAATACTCGTGAGGACCGTATACGTTAAAATATCTCAATCCGACTATCTTAATGTCTGTTTTTTTCATATATTCGCGACTTAAATTGTCCATGCTAAGTTTTGAAAAACCATAAACGTTGTTTGGCGCTTCGCGTCCAACTCTTTGAGGAGACTCGGCGTTTCCATAAGTTGCGGCGGAAGAGGCGTAAATCATGTTTGCGTTATGAGCGACGGCTAAGTCAAGTAAATCTTTATAGGCGTTTACATTGGTTTTAACCATCAAGTCTTGCTCTAACGCGGTGGTATCTGAGATTGCCGCTTCATGAAAAATATAATCGAATTTATAATTGAGTTTTAAATTAAGAAGTAAGTCCTTATCGTTTATATCCCCGCTAATGATTTCTCCATTAAAACCTAAAAGATTTTTGAAATGTCCAAAACTTTTCAAATTCCCATTTGACAACGTCTCTCCACTTCTAAAACTATCTAAAATAACTACTTTTGCGTCTGGATGATTATTCTGAAAGTAAAAGGCTAAATTTGAACCTATAAATCCAGCTCCTCCGGTTATCAGTATTGATTGATCGTTTAAATCATTTTTCGTGTATCTCATCTTCACACCTATTGTAAATTTATTAAATAAAATGATACCTTTTAATTCATTAACATCTATTTAAGACTCAAAATATTATAATGCGTCAAAACATTACATTAAGGAAATAAAATGAAAAAAATCGTAATCGCTTCAATAGCTACTTTAGCGCTAGCAACAGCTTCAATGGCGGCAGTAAATGGGAAAGCTTGTATGGGTTGCCATGGCGCGAATTTTGAGAAAAAAGCAATGGGGAAATCTAAAGTTGTTGCCGATATGACTCATGCTGAAATTGCCACTTCGCTTAAGGGATATAAAGATGGTACTTACGGTGCAGCAATGAAAGGTCTTATGAAAGGTCAAGTCGCTAAATATAGTGATGCCGATTTAGAGGCTTTCGCTCACACTATAGGTAAGTAATTACTTAGTGGCGTTGAATGACCCTCTAGGGTGATTCAACGCATACCTGAAACTCATTCTGGTCTGTATCCTCTTTTTAACTTCTCTTTTTTTCGTTCTAAGTTTACAGCGTCGTTTAACTCGTCTTCACCATCATACTTTACGGCGTTTAAAAATTTTTCTTCATCGTCAAATTGTCCATTTTTCACGGCCCAAAGAAACGCCAAAAGAGCAAGTCCTCCCAAAAATATCGATCCACCCAACATCATCACAATTAACCAACTATCCATTATTCATCCTTTATTCCATTTTATTTTAATTCGCATAGAATTGCCCACAACGAGCAGTGAACTCAGACTCATAGATATTGCGGCTATGAGAGGTATAATGTATCCGCCCATAGCGAGAGGAATCGTTATGGCGTTATAGACAAGCGATATGCCTAAATTTTGTTTTATAAGTCCATACGTAGTACGCGATATTTTAAACGTGTCTCCTAGTGAAAGGAGAGAGTCGTTGAGTAAAAGCACGTCGCCAACGTCAACGGCAATGTCGCTTCCACTCCCCATAACTATCCCAATATCCGCAATGGCCAAGGCTAAAATATCATTCACTCCATCTCCAACCATAACGACGGTTCTTTTTTGCTCATGAAGCTTAGATATAAAATTCGCCTTATCTTCCGGGGTTTGTTCCCAGTAAACATTTTTTAGACCTATTGTTTTGGCAACTCTTAACGCCGCGTTTTCATTGTCGCCAGTCAGCATTATTGTTTCAATGTTTCTCTTCTTTAAATCTTCAATGAGAGCTAAAGCTCCCTCTTTAATCTTATCGTCAAGCTCATATATTGCTAGTATTTTCTGATTAATCGCAAAATAAAAAAGTGTTTTATCGCTTGTATATTCAACTTCAATCCCATTTTCTTGCATTAAACGATAATTACCACCAAGTAATGTAAAGCTATCTTTCGTCGCTAAAACTCCTAAAGCGGGCAATTGAACGAATTCATCAAATTCAACTACGGATAAGCCCTCTTCTAGAGTTTCTAAATACTCAAAAACTCCATGAGAAACTGGATGCTTTGATGATTTAGTTAAAGAGTACAAAAGTTCTTTGTCGAACTCGCTAAAAATTATTTCATTAACGACTTGAGGTTTTCCCACTGTAATAGTTCCCGTTTTATCCAAAACCAGAGTATCTACTTTCGCCATGGTTTCAAGTTGCGCGGCTTCTTTAAAAAGAATCCCTCTTTTTACTCCCAAGCTAAGTCCGACAAGCGTAGCGACTGGGGTTGCGAGAGCCAAAGCGCAGGGACATGCAATGACTATGACCGAAACGCCAACCATAAACGCGATCTCAAAATCATGAGGCCAAAACCACCAAACGGCGAAGGTGATAAATGATAAAAGTAAAATTACGCTAGAAAAGTACTCTGATAATTTATTGGCGAGTTGTTCTATTTTTGGTTTTTTACCTATCGCGTTTTCCAAAAGTTGGACAAGATTGGATAGCGTCGAATGTTCAAAATCTTTACTTGTCCTAAACTGAACGTCGGCGTCAATGCTTACTGTACCACTAATGATGACATCTCCAATGTTTTTATATATAGGTCTGCTTTCACCCGTTAAATTTGATTCGTCAAAAGAGCCACTGCCTTTGATTATCTCGCCATCTAAAAAAACTTTTTCTCCAGAAGAGACTACGACGATCTCCCCGACGCCAACGTCAACTAGTTTGCAAGAAACAACCTTGCCTTCTTTTAAAAGATTAACTTCACTAGGAATATGCTTTCCTATAATGTCTAAGGAGTCAGCTACGCTTTTTTTGCTTAAAACTTCTAAAAACTTACCTATCAACACAAACGTGATTATCATGCTAACCGAATCAAAATAAGCTTCTCCACTTTTCATTAAGGTTATGTATATTGAGTAAACATAAGTGAGCGAAGCTCCTGTCGCGACCAAGATGTCCATGTTGACAACTTTAGTTTTCATTCCGTAATACGCGCCTCTGAAAAATATCCATCCACTATAGAACAAAACTGGAGTGGCGAGGATTCCCTCCGCAATGTTTAAAATAGTTTTCATATCCTGCGCCATACCGCTAAAATATCCAGCGTATTGAGCGACTGCTATCCACATAATATTCATGGACGCGAAAATGGCAACCGCCATTCTTAGATAATAATCCTTTCTCTCTTTGTTCGCATGAGCTTCTTGCAACGAGGAGTCATAAGGATATGCGTTATAACCAATAGCTCTAATCATATCGATGATTTGTGACAACTTAACTGTATCGTCCGACCAAACTATACTTGCTTTATTGTTTGTGAAATTAATGCTCGCTTCAATTATACCATCCATTTTATGCAAGGCTTTTTCGTTGAGCCAAACGCATGCGGAACAGTGAATTCCTTCTATAATTAAGGAAACTTCACTAAATCCATCACTATTTACTTTAACAAACCTGTCATAAAACGCAGGTGAGTTAAAATTAGAGGAGTCTTCATATTGTTCTGTAGGAGGAGACAACTTCACGTTTCCAGCTTTAGCGTAAAAACTATCTAAACCTTCATCAGATAAAAGATGGTAAACGCCTTTGCAGCCATTACAGCAAAAATAACGTTCACCATCCTTTATCATAACGTCTTTAGAAAATTCTAAATGACAATGAGAACATGCTATGCTATTTGACAACTTCAAACTTCCCTAATTCTCTGTTTTTAATAATCTTATTCCACTCTTTGACATGACCATTCATGCAAATATAGACTCCATTATCCTTAACGCCCTTAGAAAAGCCTATAGCCATGCCAAGATTTAAGCTAGCTTCTATGTTGTCAATTTCAAATGGTTTCATGGAGCCAGTCAACACTATCTTTCTATCATCGAATATTTCAGATAAAAATTCAGCGCTTAAATCAATGGTATCCGTTCCATGGATAATAACAAATGTGTCGTCAAGTGATTCCATAATAATACCAGCTAACATTTTTCTATCGTTAAAATCCATTTCTAAACTATCTTTATAAACAACGCCGGCTAAAGCGTACTTCAAATCCACGCTATCCAAAATTCTTTCAATGGCGTAATTATCGTATGGAACTTCCAATTCACCATTCAAATGATTATATCTTTTGTTAAAGGTTCCACCACTATTTAAAATCAGCATCTTTCTTCCATATATCTTCAAGTTTTAAGACTATCTTCGTAGCCTTCGAGTTTTTTACGCTATTGTTTTCATCAAATAAATAAGTTGTAGTCAATCCAGCGTTTAAGCCAGCTTCCACGTCTCTCTCTTTGTCCCCGATCATAATAGAATTCTTCAAATCAATCTTATACTCTCTCGCAGCTTGTAAAAGCATCCCAGGTTGAGGCTTGCGACAACTACACATTCCAGAAATTTCAGGATGATGAGGACAAAAATAGACTTTCTGAATCTTAACGCTTTCTTTTAAAAATTGAGTTTCCATCCAAGCCGTTAATCGATGAAAATCATTTTTACTGTAAAAACCCCTTGCAATTCCTGATTGATTAGTAACTATAAAAATTAAATATCCAAGTTTCTGATAATGCCGAATAAGTTCAAAAACCCCATCTATGAATTCAAAGTCTTCATGTTTGTATAGATAATCTTTTTCAACGTTGACAACGCCATCTCTATCTAAAAAAAGAGCTCTTTTCATCAACGACTAATTAACGCCGTCGGCAAAAATCTCTTTTTCAATAATATCGCAAAGGATATGTCCAATTAAGATATGAGACTCCTGAATGCGAGGGGTGGAGTCAGATGGTACAACCAATGCGACATCGGCAAGCTTTGCCATTTCACCACCATCGCGACCAGTTAAAGCAATAGTTGTAATGCCTTTAAGTTTAGCGCTTTCAAACGCTTTTATAATATTGATGGAATTGCCAGAAGTTGAGATGCCTATAAAAATATCGCCTTTTTGCCCCATTCCCTCAAGTTGACGAGAAAAGACTTGATCATAGCCATAATCATTTCCAATTGCAGTTAGATTTGAGGTATCGGTTGTAAGGGCTAAAGAAGGTATCGAAGGTCTATCAAATCCATAACGTCCAACCAACTCCGCCGCAATGTGCTGAGCGTCGGCCGCACTACCACCATTGCCCGCTAAAATTGTTTTTTTATCACCACGATAAAGTTCAACGCATCTTTTAGCGACGTCTTCAATTTTATTTAATAAGTCTTCATTTTCATAAATTGCTTGTTTTGTTTCGTATGATTTTTTAATTTGATCTTTTATATAATTTTTCATTTATTCTCCATAATATTAAGAGCATGATGATAGCGTATAAAGGTTTGAAAACAGATAATTAATAAATAAAAATTTGAACAAAAGAGTAAGAATAAAAAGTAGGTAAAATAGAGAATTAATAAGAGGAGAGAATCAACAAACTAGGCGGCGACCTACGTTT
>CALDOC010000326.1 GCA_937914675.1 uncultured Sulfurimonas sp. | reverse complement strand
ACGGACGATATGGAAAAAACAGAGCAGAGCTACCAAGAAGAGGGTGGAGTGTTTATGATTACAAAATTTGATAAAGCGTCGTCAAAAATTATTGATGACCCACAAAGATAAGGCGGTAAAATATGGCACAAGTAAAAAATAGATTATCTCCATTTTTTGAAAACATTACTTTTGATAGAGAAGACAACGAGTTAGTTCTCAACTTCGGTCCTCAGCATCCTTCCGCTCACGGGCAGTTGCGTTTGATGCTTCATCTTCAACAAGAGCAGATAGTAAAAGCGCATCCAGACGTTGGTTATCTTCATCGCGGTATGGAAAAGATGGCTGAGAACATGATTTACAACGAGTTCATGCCTACGACCGACCGTATGGATTACATAGCGTCGTCTTCGAACAATTACGGCTTCGCTCTTGCGGTTGAAAAACTAATCGGCTTGGAAGTTCCTCGTCGCTCGAAAGTGATTCGTATGTTGCTTTTGGAAATTAATCGTCTTATGTCTCATCTTTTTTGGTTGGCTACGACAGCGCTGGACATTGGAGCCATGACGGTTTTTCTTTACGCTTTTCGCGAAAGAGAATATTTGATGGACATTATCGAAGGTTATTGCGGAGCTAGACTTACGCATGCCGCCATTCGCATCGGTGGCGTTCCTTTAGACATTCAAGATTCATTTTTACATCAATTGAGAGTTTTTCTAAACAAACTTCCACAGAACATTAAAGATTATGAAGATCTTCTTGACACGAACCGCATTTGGCTTATGAGAATGGAAGAAGTTGGCACTATATCTAAAGAGATGGCGCTTTCATGGGGTTGTACGGGACCAATGCTTAGAGCGTCGGGTTTCGCATGGGATTTGCGTAAAGAAGAGCCGTATGAACTTTATGACGAAGTGGAATTTAACGTTCCTTATTCTGATAAAGGCGACAACTTCGCTCGTTACCGCATATATATGGAAGAGATGAGAGAGTCCGCAAAGATTTTGTATCAAGTAATTGAGATGTACGAGAAGTGCGTCGATAACGATGAGACGGCGTTAATGGCTCATGCTCCTAAATACATTTCCGCTCCTAAGATAGACATCATGACTCAAAATTACTCTTTGATGCAACACTTCGTGCTTGTAACGCAAGGGATGAGACCGCCGGTTGGCGAAGTTTACGTAGCTACCGAATCGCCAAAAGGTGAACTAGGTTTCTTTATAAATTCTCAGGGTGGACCATATCCATACAGATTAAAGCTTCGCGCTCCATCTTTTTGGCACACTGGAATTTTAACCGACCTTTTACCAGGTCACTATATTCCAGACGTCGTTTCGATTATTGGTACGACAAATATTGTTTTTGGTGAGGTTGACAGATAATGAAACGCTATGATTTAAGACATTTAAAAGACGAGTTTGAGCCTAGAATGAAAGAAATTCTTCTCACTCACAAAGCAAAAGAAGTGGCAATATTTCTTTTTGAAATTGGTGATTTTACGCCCGTTCAGCGTTCCGCCGACGTCGTAAAAGAATCAGGTTATGAGTTGATGAACTCTTTAAAATTTAACGAAGTCGACTGGACTATCGTCGTAAAAAAAGATTAGGATTTTATTTTGAGCAAAGTCTATTTTTCTACTTGGAATGGAGAGCTAATCAATAATATTGGCAAACCAGAAGAAGAGTGGGAAGAATCAGCATATAACCTACCAGCGCAATACGATGACCACCGTGATTCCAAAGCCTTCATAGGCTGGGATGGCGTTGCGTTATTTGATGAAAACGTGGACGTAATTCGTTTAGCTATGGAATACGCCGCGCAATATCAAGAGTATTCAGAAGCATGTGGAAGATGCGCTCCTGGACGTTGGGGTGGTCGCATACTTTATGATCAACTTGACAAAATTGCTCGCGGCGAAGGCGCTTTAGCTGATTTGGACCACTTAAAAGAGATCGGTAAAAGTATGCAAGTGACTTCAAAATGTGAGATTGGAAAAACCGTTCCGACTCCCATCATTGATTTGATGATTCACTTTGAAGACACGTTTGTAGATTGCATTACGAACCAAAAAAAATCTAAACATTATGACGACAAAATAGGGTATATAGCAAAGATAACGGCGCCATGTACGGACGCTTGTCCCGCTGAAGTCGATATTCCCGGTTATATTGAAGGCGTTAGAGATTTGCGTTTTGACGATTCTCTTGAAGCGACGCGTCAAACCATGCCTCTCGCTCACACATGTGGTCGCGTTTGTCCACATCCATGTGAAGACGCTTGTAGAAGAACGAATCTTGACGAACCGATTTCAATCATGGCTCTTAAACGTCTTGGCGCTGATTGGGAAACCGATCATGGGTACGACTTTTTTCATCCAATGGAAAAAGCGCCTTCGACAGGTAAAAAAGTGGCCGTCGTCGGAGCTGGTCCCGCCGGTCTTACAACCGCTTATTATTTGGCGGCGGACGGCGTGGAAGTCGACGTTTACGAAGAACTTCCAGTTCTTGGCGGTGAAGTTACCGTTGGCGTTCCCGAATACCGTATGCCTTGGGATAAGTATCTTCAAGACATAGAGTGCGTTAGAGACATGGGCGTAAACTTTATCATGAACCACAGAGTCTCCGTTGATGACATGAGAAGATTTGAAAAAGATTATGACGCGACGATGATAGCGTCGGGAACTCGCATTTCCAAAAAAGTTTATTGCAACAACGAACGACCTGAAATTACGGGTTATTGGGGAGCGATCGACTTCCTTGATCGCGTAAATCTTAATGTGAAGTTTGGCATTACGTTAACAGAACCTCAAAAAAAAGAGTACGCGATTGACGCGGATTTCGTCGATTTGACTGGCAAAACGGTTGCCTGCGTCGGTGGTGGATTTACTTCCATGGACGTTGTGCGCTGCTCGATTCGCGCGGGAGCCAAGAGAGTCGTGATGATTTATCGCCGCGATGAAAAGACCATCATTCGCAACACGACGTACGAAGAGTATCACGAAGCCGTGGAAGAGGGCGTGGAGTTTATGTTCCATTCCGCCGTTGCGGAGATGAAAGACGAAAACAATATTTTAAAATCACTTGTCATAGATAAGTTTGAATTGGTTCCAGCAAAAGATGGCGGTCGTCCAGAACTTGTAAAAATCGAAGGCGCGTCCGAAGAGATAGAGTTTGATTATCTGATTCCAGCGGTTTCGCAAGCCGCCGATTTGAAGTTTCTTCCTCCAGAGTGGGAACTAGATATGACTTCATGGTCTACGATTAAGACAAACGGAAAAGACTATATGACGTCTCGCAAAGGCGTATTCGCGAGTGGAGATTGCGAGTATGGTCCTATGACGATTGTAAACGCGGTTGGACAAGCCAAACGCGGCGCTTCGGTGATGAGTCGTTATTTACAAAGCGGTGAGATTACTTTGTCCGATGAAGAGATAATGTCGGATCATCTTCGCAAGCTTAAAGTTTATGACAAAAAAGAAAAAGTCAAGGGCTGGTTGCCAGGACTCGCGCGAGAGCATAGTTCGGTTTTAGACATCGCTTATCGTCGAACGAACAACGCAGAGGTAAACTTAGGCTTTACCCAAGAAGAAGCGATGAGTGAAGCCGATCGTTGCATGCGTTGTTATTACATCGCCATGGTTCAGGCATAGGAGGTCGGATATGAAAAAATTAGTAAATTTTAAAATTGACGGCAGAGACGTTGTCGCAAAAAAAGGCGAGACTATTTTACAAGTGGCTCGCAAAAACGACATCTACATACCAACTATGTGTTACATCTCAAAAACCACTCCATGCGCGTCTTGTAGAATGTGCGTCGTGGAAGCAAAAGGCGTCGAAGGTTTTGTGTTGTCTTGCAACACCCCTCCAACCGAGGGCGTGGAAATCACCACCAATACGCTGGAACTAGAGAAAGAAAGAACAAACATCATGAAGCTTTACGACGTCAATCATCCTTTGGAATGCGGCGTTTGCGACAAGTCTGGCGAGTGTGATTTGCAAAATAAAACTTTGGAGTTCGCGGTAGAAAAACAAACTTTTTCCACTCGCGAGCAACATCGTCCAGTAGAGCATTGGGGACTTATTAATTATGACCCGGCGCTATGCATCATGTGTGAAAAATGCACGCATGTTTGCAACGAGGTCATAGGCGACGACGCCATAGAGGTTTATTTTGGTGGATATAGTTCAGTCATAATTCCTAAAAATGGAGATAAACTTGATTGTACTTTTTGTGGAGAGTGCATAGCGGTTTGCCCCGTTGGCGCTCTTGTAAGCTCAAACTTTCAATACTCCGCGAACGCTTGGGAACTGAGTCGAGTTCCATCGACATGCGCTCACTGTTCCGCTGGCTGTTCTTTAGAGTATGAGACTAGACATAACGGCATAAACGCTGACGACGTTATTCATAGAGTGAAAAACAACTTTGAATACGCGTCGCTTTGCGGAGCGGGACGTTTTGGTTTTGACTTTGACAATCAGGCTCCAAAAAGCGAAGCGGCTTTCGTCAACGCGGTAGAAGCAATCAAAAACGCGAGCGCGATACGTTTTTCATCCATGATTACAAATGAAGAAGCGCATATTTTGCAACTCTTAAAAGAAAAACTTGGAGTTAAGCTTTTTAACGAAGACGCGAGACAATACGGCGCGTTTATGAAAGCGTACTCTTCCATAAGCGCAAAGCTGCATCACAGCGCATCTTTAGACGCCGTTAAGCAAGCGGACGCCGTTATAATTATTGGAAGTCGCGTTACGACGGACAATCCCGCGGTTAGATACGCTCTTACCACGGCCTCTCGTCACAATGGGGCGAAAATAGTTTACGCGCATCCGATCGAAGACGCCCTTTTGCAAAACGCCATTACTCAGCTTATGAAGTATGAAGCGGGAGCGGAAGAGGGAGTTATGGCTCTATTGGCAAATGAATTGCTTCGCGACGCGGATTTGAGCGAAAGCGAAAAAGCGTTTTTCAATGACTTGGATTTAGGGTATTTATCCGCTGAGAGCAACATTGGCGAAGAAGAATTTGCCCAAATGAGTAAAAGCTTTTCAAGAGCCAGCAATCGTATTTTGATTGTCGGAAGCGATATGTTCGCTCATGCAAAAGCTCAAAACGTTGCAAAATTGGCGGCGATGATTGAAAAATACACAACTTTTTCTCTTCTTGTCATTCCTACGCAAGTCAATACGGTTGGAGTCTCATTGATTTGCGACGTCGACGTGGATGAAGAGATGGACAACGTCGTAGGTTACAACGCCAAAGGGGACTTCGTTATCTCGTCGCTCGTCGACGCGGATTTGGCGATTCCCGCCTTAAATCAGCAAGAGGGAACCGTAGTGAGCGTTGACAATCAAGTGTTGCCTTTAAACGCGGCGCTTAATTTTGATGGTTATAACTTAAACGACGTCGCCAACGAGTTGGGCGTTAAAAAAGAGAACACGATTGATTACACTAAAGAGTTAAGCGCTAAATCAGGATTTAAACCGCTTGCGTTTGATGATTTGGAGAATTTTTTAACTTCTCATGGAGAGGATAAAAGAGGCTATCTTTTAGACGAAGTGGAGTGTGAAGCGAATGGAAAATTAGACGAGGTCGATGAACTTCCTGAATTTAACGGCTCAGTAATTTATCATTCAAATCCCGTTTTACAGTTTAACGCTTATACAAACGTTACAAAACAGCTAGAGCGCGATAACAGTTTAAGAGGCTCGGCTCAGTTTGCCTCCGCCGCTAGAATTTCCGACGGCGACGAAGTGGAAATAACTTTCGCTTCAACAACGATAAAAAGAACTTTTAAGCTTGATAACGAGTTAAAAGGAACTATAGCTTTAAATCCTACGTTTGACATGAACATAGATTTGAATAGATATAAGTTTGAAAAATCAAAAATAGTGAGAATAGTATAATGAGTAAAATCAGTATAAACATTGATGGACGTGAGATTGAGACGCAAGAGGGTGAATTTTTGCTAAATGCGGCTCGCGCTAATGACATTTATATTCCTGCAATTTGTTATTTGACAAGATGTAGTCCAACGTTGGCTTGTCGTATTTGTCTTGTTGAAGCGGACGGTAAACAAGTGTACGCTTGCAACGCCAAAGCTAAAGACGGCATGAAGGTTACGACTACGACCCAAGCGATAGAGAAAGAGCGTCGCGCGATTATGGAAGTGTATGACGTAAATCATCCTCTTCAATGTGGCGTTTGCGATCAGTCGGGGGAGTGCGAACTTCAAAACTATACGTTGGAACTTGAAGTCGATTCGCAAAGTTACATGATTAAAGACGTGGACAGAAGCTCTCATGACTGGGGACATTTGCATTACGATCCGGGTCTCTGCATCGTTTGCGAGCGCTGCGTTACCGTTTGTAAAGACATGATTGGCGACAACTCTCTTAAAACGATCGCTCGTGGCGGAGACGCGCTAGACGCGGGATACAAAACCAGCATGCCAAAAGACGCGTACGCCATGTGGAACAAACTTAGCAAGTCGGTCATTGGTCTAACCAATGGAACCGACGTTCTTGATTGTACTTCATGTGGAGAGTGCGCTTCCGTTTGTCCGGTTGGAGCGCTTGTCGACACGCAGTTTATGTATGAATCAAACGCATGGGAATTGAGTAAAATCCCTGCAACTTGTGGTCACTGTAGCGCTGGATGTCAAATATCTTATGACGTAAAACATACTAGTATTGATAATCCTGAAAATAAAATTTACCGAGTTATGAACGAATGGAATTACGTTTCGCTTTGTGGAGCGGGTCGTTATGGATTTGACTATCAGAACAGCGGCGTGACCAAAGACGAAGCCGCGTTTAAGGCCGCTATCGAAGCTTTCAAAAAAGCGGACACGATTAAGTTCACGTCTACGATAACGAACGAAGAAGCGCTTATTCTTGAAAAATTAAAAGACAAATTTGGCTACAAACTTGTCAATGAAGAAGCTCGCGCGTTCCAAACTTTTTTACATGACTATTCCGACGTTAGTGGAACTCGTCTCTATGGAAGCGATTTAAAAGCGATGGCCAATTCAAACTTTATCGTTAGCGTTGGAACGGCGATAAAAACCGACAATCCAAACGCTAGATACGCGCTGAACAACTCTTTGACGGTAAATAAGGGAGCGGCTCTTTATTTTCATCCAGTTAGCGATCCTGTTATAGACGGGCTTGGCAAGAGTATTTTAACCGTGAACCACAAACCATTGCAAGAGGAGACGGTTCTTTATCTTATGCTTGATCTTTTTGCGGATAAAGAAAAACTTCCATCGGATGTAGTTAAGTATTTGGAGTCGTTTCACTCTAAGAAGACCACTACCGTCACTGAAACCATTAAAGAAAAAGTGGTTGAAAAAGTTATGGAGAAAAAACTTAACAAAGAGACCGGTCTTGAAGAAGAAGTTGAAGTTGAAAAAACTAAAATGGTTCCTAAAAAAGTGAGTAAGGAAGTTGAAGTCGACGTAAACGGACTTGTCTCTCTTCTTGGAATGGCTGACACTTTTGATGAAACTTTGACTAAGTTTTTAGCCAAGAAAGATTCGTTCACTTTAGTCGTTGGACCGGATTTGTACACGCATCCAAACTCTAAAAACATAGCGCGTTTGGTCGCTCTTATAGAAAAATATAGCGCGTTTGAGCTTGTCATGATTCCAACTCTCACAAACACTCTTGGAGTGGCTTTGATCAACGAGTTGTCTTTAGAGGCTGGAAAGTTTAGCGTTGGTTACAATACTAAAGGCGATTTCACTCTCTCAGCTCTAGGAGACGGGGAGTTGGATATGCCCGCCATCAACCAGCAAGAGGGAACGCTCACGAGCATAAACAAGCGCGTCAATCCGACGAACGCCGCCATAGGTTACGGCGGTTACGTTTTAAACGACGTCGCGAACGCTCTTGGCCTTAACGCTGAGCTTACGATAGACTATACTCAAGAGTTGCCAACGGCCAAAGGTTTCCATAGCGAGAAGTTTGACTCTCTACCGAACTACTATACAAACGCCGGCGAAGAGATTCGTGGCTATGAGTTGAAAAACTTGGGTAGAAGAATTTCGAGCAATGAAAGCGTGACAAAAATAGACGAATCTCTTAGTTTAGGTGAAAACGTGATTTATCTTGCAAACCCTGTAAGACAGTTTAGCGAGTTTACAAACAAAGCCACTAACTTAGACGAAGTGAGCGGACTTTATATGAGCGAGGCTAGTTTGGCGAATTCAAATCTAAATGAAGGAGACAGCGTGCGCGTAAAAACTGAAAATGGGGAACTTATAACTACGATTGTTAGTGATAATAAAATAGCGGGTGACATAGCGCTTGTCCCTACTTTTGATCTCAAATTAAACTCTGAGGCTTTGTTTGGCTCTTATCGCTTTAACTCAGCTTCGATAGAAAAGGTGTAATATATGGATACTGCATATTTAATAGAAACGGTTATAAAAGTCGTTGTTATTCTACTGGTATTTTCCGCTTTAGCGGGTATTGGTACGTACTTTGAGCGTAAAATACTTGCGTTTATGCAACGTCGTTTAGGACCCATGAACGTAGGTCCTTATGGACTTTTACAAGTTGCGGCGGATGGCGTGAAGCTGTTTACAAAAGAAGATATTATCCCTACGAACGTTGTAGCCCCCATCTTTAAAATAGCTCCAGTCATAACGGCGGCTACCGCGTTTATAGCTTCGGCCGCTATTCCATTTTTACCACAGTTTACGATTTTTGGATATACGGTTCATCCAATCGTAGCCGACGTAAACATAGGCATATTGTACATCTTGGGCGTTATGGCAGTCGGTTTGTTTGGACCACTTTTAGGTGGTATGGCTTCGGCGAATAAGTTCGCTTTACTTTCAGCCGCTCGCGCCGCCGCTGTTTTTATCTCATACGAGGTTGTTAGCGGTTTATCCGCTCTTGCTCCAATTATGATGGTTGGTTCACTCTCTTTGATTGATTTCAACAACTATCAAGCTGGTGGAATCGGCAACTGGATCGTTTGGTCTCAGCCAGTCGCGTTCATACTTTTTTGGATAGCGGCGTTTGCTGAAACTGGACGTACTCCATTTCACCTTATAGCAAACGACCATGAAATTATCGATGGTTTTGGAACCGAGTACTCTGGTATGAGATGGGGTCTTTTCTTCATCGGCGAGTACGCGAACATGTTTTTTATATCGTTCGTGATTCCAATCCTTTTCTTAGGTGGTTTTGGCGATGGTAGCGTTTTGGGAGCTTTCGCTTTACTGGGCAAGATGGCGTTTTTCTTCTTCTTTTTCTTATGGACGAGAGCCGCGTGGCCAGACGTTAGACCAGATCAACTTATGTGGTTGTGTTGGAAAGTGCTTATGCCACTCGCGGTGATAAACGTTGTTATCACTGGTTTAGTGATGATGTATTAAGGGGATATGAATGAAAATGGAACAATTTAACAACAGAAACGTGTCCGAGAACGGATACTACTTGGTTGACATTGAAGATTATCCTACCGATGGTTGGGGTAAATTCAAGCGCGTGGTGAAGAGAACGTTTAGAGGCGAGCTTTTCGTTGGTCTTTGGGTCGTCATGAGAGAGATGGTCAAGTTTGACGTACACACCATTCAGTATCCTCAAGAGAAGATGCCAATCGGACCACGTTACAGAGCGATGCACGAGATGAAGAGGCTTTGGGAGTCTGACGCGGAGAGATGCATCGGATGTGGACTTTGTGAGAAAATTTGCATATCCGATTGTATTCGCATGGATACTAAGATAGACGAAAATTCTCGTAAAGAAGTTTCATCGTAC
Source organism: uncultured Sulfurimonas sp. (assembly GCA_937914675.1). Classification (GTDB taxonomy): domain Bacteria; phylum Campylobacterota; class Campylobacteria; order Campylobacterales; family Sulfurimonadaceae; genus Sulfurimonas. The sequence continues at coordinate 39,901 of CALDOC010000326.1, read as the reverse complement.
ACCATCAATCTTGGGCGCTGCATCTTTTGCGGTTATTGCGCGGAGGTTTGTCCAGAACTTGCGATTACTCATGGTGGCGAGTATGAAAATGGTTCAGAGCAGAGAGAGCATTTCATCATGTATGAAGATATGCTAACTCCGATAGACGTAATGAAAGCCGGGGCTCAGGTTGAGTTTGAAGGTTTTGGCGCGATCACGCCACATGAAGACGCGCGCGTTAAAAAAACGCCTCTAGCGTATTAAGGAGTTTAGATTATGTTTGAAGCGGTAGCGTTTTACTTATTTGCGTTTTTAACGATTTCGATGTTTTTCATAGTGGTAACATCGTCACAAGCGTTATATGCGTTGACCGCGTTAGCGGCGGGAATGATTTTTATATCGGCGTTTTTCTTTATACTAGGCGCTGATTTTTTAGGTGCAATACAGATTATTGTTTATACGGGAGCGGTTATGGCTCTTTACGCGTTTGGAATGATGTTTTTTGATACGACGAGAGCGGTTAAAGAAAAGCAGGGCAACAAGTTTTTGGTTGTGGGCATGAGTACGATAGCGGCGGTATTGATTGTTTTAATCTTCTCCGCTCCAATGCTCTCCACTAATATTACGGCGCTTTATCCAAGCGTAGGGGATATTGGCAACACTCAAGAAGTCGGGATGGTTCTTTTCACTAAGTATCTTATTCCATTTGAACTTGCCGCGGTAATGCTTTTGGTCGCTATGATTTCTGGAATTGTTTTGGCTGGTAAAAAAATGGACGCGTCCCTTACTCTTATGAACGCGCAAGAGATTGCTGAAATGAAAAACGAAACAATTAAAAAGGCGTTGTCATGATGGAAATTGGTTTAAATCACTATCTTGTTCTCTCTTCAATTCTGTTCGCTATTGGTTTAGTGGGCGTGATGCGCAGAAAGAACCTTCTTTTATTGTTTTTCGCGACTGAGATATTACTAAACTCCGTAAATATCGCGTTTGCCGCGATTTCACACTATTACGGCGACTTGACTGGACAGATGTTTGCGTTTTTTGTAATCGCGATCGCGGCTTCGGAAGTGGCTGTTGGATTGGGACTTTTAATCGTATGGTACAAACGCCACGGTTCAATCGACCTCGATAATTTAGCAACGATGAAAGGATAGAGAATGGAAATATACTTATACGTAGCGCTTTTCGCTCCTCTTGCTAGTTCTCTGTTCTCCGCGCTTTTCACGGCGACTCCAAAGAAGACGTTTACTGGAATTGTCGCTTCTCTGTTAATATTTGCGGCGTTTGTAAGTAGTAGCGTGCTTTTAACTCATATACTCAAAGGTGGCGAAGCCGTTCACGTGGAGATGATGACTTGGATGGCCACTGGCGATCTTTACATTCCATTTGGTTTTGTGGTTGACCAAGTTTCCGTAACTATGATGATGGTCGTGACTCTCGTTTCGACTATCGTTCATATTTACTCTATTGGTTATATGGATCATGACAAAGGTTACAATAGATTTTTCTCATATCTTTCGGCGTTCGTTTTTTCAATGATGATTCTCGTCATGAGCGACAATTACGCTGGGCTTTTCATAGGTTGGGAAGGCGTCGGTCTTTGTTCATGGTTGCTTATCGGTTTTTGGTTTCACAAAGAGAGCGCGACTTGGGCGGCTAACGAAGCGTTTATTATGAACCGTATCGCCGACCTTGGAATGCTTGTTGGGATATTCCTCATTTACTGGAACACGGGAACGCTTCAATACGCCGAATCTTTCGCGGCGTTTCACTCCTTGGATACCGATACTCTTACTTGGATAGGAATCTTCCTTTTCATCGGAGCTATGGGTAAATCGGCTCAATTTCCGTTACATACTTGGCTCGCGGACGCGATGGAAGGTCCTACTCCGGTTTCAGCGCTTATTCATGCGGCTACCATGGTTACGGCGGGGGTTTATCTTGTTATTCGTTCAAATGAACTTTACGACTTAATTCCTCATATTGGACTTTTCATAGCTAGTCTTGGCGCTTTCGTAGCGCTATTCGCGGCGAGCATGGCGCTTGTCAATCGCGACATGAAGAGAATTATCGCGTATTCGACTCTTTCGCAACTTGGTTATATGTTTGCGGCTGCTGGTCTAGGCGCTTACTGGGTCGCGTTGTTTCACCTTATGGCTCACGCGTTCTTTAAAGCGCTTCTTTTCCTTGGCGCGGGTAACGTCATGCATGCTATGCATGACGAACTTGATCCATTTAAAATGGGTGGACTTAGAAAGGTTATGAAGGGCACGTTTATCATGATGACTCTCGCTTCAATCGCGTTGGCTGGTATATTTCCACTCGCTGGTTTCTTCTCTAAAGACGCCATATTGGAGGCCGCTTTCGTTGAGCATCACTTTATTATCTACTCCGTATTATTGTTTACCGCAGGTTTAACCGCTTTTTATTCATTTAGACTTGTCGCGCTTATTTTTCACGGTGAAGATAGATACAAACTTTTCGGCATTCATCCACATGAAGCGTATAAATTTATGCTAGTTGGCATGAGCCCTCTTTTGCTTCTTGCAATAATCGCGGGTTCATTAAAAGGCACGTATTATGAGATGATAATCGAGATGTTGCCATCAACCGAGTACCATATACATAATCATCTTGTTTATTGGATTATGACCATAGGCACGCAAGTTTTTGTGGCTCTTTCAATTATGTACGCTTACAAAAAATATACGGATTCTAAAATTACCGTACCAGATGGAACTTCTAAAATGGAAAATAGTTTTATGTATAAATTATTATTAAACCAATACTACGTTCCTTACGCTTATGAAACTTATTTGGTGACTCCATATAGAGAATTGTCGGATATTTTCTGGACTCACGTTGACATGAAAATCGTCGACGCGACCGTTGATGGCATTGCCGGTATAGTTTATGGCACGGGTGAGGCAACGAGAACAATGCAGAGTGGAAATTTATCTACGATGTTAAAATGGATGGTGGCAGGTACGATTGGACTGTTGTCGTTAGCTGTGGTTTTTGGACTGGCAGTTAGATATTCTGGTGAAATCTTAGCGATTTTATCAGGTTTAGGAGTTTAGCAAATGGTTGATCATATTTTATCAATATTAATATTTTTTCCAGTAGTGGCGGCGCTATTTGGAGTAATGATACATAAAGATAGCATTAGAGCTTACGGAATTACCGTATCGGTTATAGAGTTTGTTTTATCGTTATGGATGTGGTTCGCGTTTGACGGTGGAGTGGCAGGCATGCAGTTTATGGAAAGCGTTCCTTTAATTCCCGCTTTTGGAATCAATTATACTTTAGGCGTAGATGGAATTTCTATATTTATTATCATTCTTTCAACTTTCTTTACCATGCTTGGAATAGCTTCGTTGGGAGAGATGAAAAATATTAAGAACATGATAATTACGTTACTTATGTTACAGATGACTATGTCTGGAGTGTTCGCCGCTCTTGACGCTATAGTCTTTTATTTATTCTGGGAACTTTCTCTTGTGCCAATGCTTTATATCATTGGCGCGTGGGGTGGACCTTTACGCATATACGCTTCAATCAAGTTCTTCTTATATACCTTTACGGGTTCTCTCGTTATGCTTGTGGGTATGCTGTTTATGGCGTATTTTTACTATCAAGCTACGGGTCAATGGAGTTTCGCAATATTGGATTGGTATAGACTCATACTGCCTGAAAATTTTCAATTATGGTTATTTGCGGCGTTCTTTATGGGCTTTGCCATTAAAGTTCCTATGTTTCCATTCCATACATGGCTGCCATACGCGCATGGTCAAGCTCCGACTATCGGTTCTGTAATATTAGCTGCAATTCTGCTTAAAATGGGTACGTACGCTTTTATCCGTTTTTCATTGCCACTATTTCCAGACGCTTCAGTATTCTTCATGTATCCAATCGCGGTATTAGCGATAATCATGGTTATTTACACGGCAATGGTCGCTTACGCTCAAAAAGACATAAAACAAGTAATCGCTTATAGTTCCATCTCTCACATGGGTATCATTATCATTGGTACGTTCGCTTTAAACGTTGAGGGCGTTACTGGATCAATCTTTTTAATGCTTGGGCATGGGGTTGTAGCTGGAGCGCTGTTCTTCCTTGTTGGCGTCATATATGACAGACGCCATACGAAAATGATGGCTGATTTTGGTGGTTTGGCTCATGTCATGCCTCGTTACGCCACTATATTTGGCGTTATGATGATGGCTTCGGTTGGTATGCCGCTTACCATTAACTTCGTTGGCGAGTTCTTAAGTTTGCTTGGATTCTTTAAGCAATCACAAATTTTGACGCTTCTTGCCGGTGTGGGGATTATTGTTGGCGCTATTTATATGTTGGCGGCGTACAAGAAAATCTTCTTTGGCCAAGTGACTCATGAAGAGAATAAAAATCTTCCAGACGTAAACAAAAAAGAGCTTCTAGCTTTGATTCCATTGGTAATAATCGCTATTTGGTTAGGTATTTATCCTAAACCAATTTTAGACCCAATTAACAATAGCGTTGAAACAATCGTGCAACTTATGCATGACAAAGCTCAGACGCATGAAGCAAAAATGAGAATACCAAGTCCTCTTAAAGACATGGCCATTCCAGTAAGTTCAATAGAGGAGGCAAACTAATGTTAGAGCCAATAAATGTTTCTTTGGAGTCTTTAAACTTAACGACTCTAGCGCCTATGCTAATTCCAATTGTTGGAGCGTTGTTAATAATAGTAATCGATACGATAAAAGGTGGGCTTGACAAAACTCTTTACGTGGTTTTAAGCATGCTTTTTATCCTTATGGACTTAGGTTCGCTGTTTAACGCTTCAGACGTTTTTTCCGTTAGCGGAACTATGATGGGCGCGTTTGACGTAATGCTAATAGACGGTTTAGCGATACTATCGCAGTTTATAATTGTTGGGGCTTCTCTGCTTTTTATTCCTTTAGCGCTTACTCACAAACGTTTTCATGAATTTTCATACCCTGAATTTTTTGCGCTCTTTTTATTTATGATTAGTGGCTTCCAATTCATGGTGGCGACTGATAACTTAATCCTTGTTTTTGTAGGACTTGAAACCGCTTCTTTAGCGCTTTATACAATAATCGCAATGCACAACCGCGACAAATCATTTGAAGCGGCCGTTAAGTATTTTACCATGGGCGCCTTAGCCGCTGGTTTCTTTAGTTTTGGTTCCATGGTCTTTTACGCGCTGACGGGTTCGGTGGAAATAAATCAAATCGCTACGGTATTAGCCGCTAACAATTACGTTGATATGGGATACGTCCTTGTAGGAACGGTGTTTTTACTTGCCGCTATTGGATTTAAAGTTTCTTTGGTGCCATTTCATACTTGGGCTCCAGACGTTTACGAGGGTTCTAGCGCGGCTATGGCTGGGTACATGTCGATAGTTCCAAAAATAGCGGGTTTTATCGTAGCTATGAGAATATTCGAATTTTTAATTCATAGTGGCGTTGTTTGGTTGGAAATAATCCTTTACGCAGTTGTTGTAATCACAATGACTGCCGCAAACATGTGGGCGCTTGTGCAAACCGACGTGAAACGCATGCTCGCCTACAGTTCAATCTCTCATGCGGGTTTCGTTATGGCTGCCGTTATGATAGGCACGACGCAATCAAATTCGGCTCTGTTTCTTTATTGGATACTATTCGCGTTTACTAATCTCGGCTCATTCTCAATGCTTTGGATAAGCCGTCAAAAATCTTTGCCAGACTATCAATCAAGCGACCATAGTTATAGTAAATTTGCAGGTATGATACAAACGTCTCCAGTGGCGGCTACGATTATGACTCTCTTTATGCTTTCTTTAGCGGGAGTCCCTCCATTCGCTCTCTTTTGGGGTAAGTTGTACATGATAGGTTCCGCAGTCTCCGCCGGTTATACGGTTCTTGCTTTAATCATGGCTCTCAACTCCGCCATTGCTGGTTATTACTATCTTAAATTGGTGGTGTATATGCTAATGAGAGAACCAATTGATCCAAACGGTGGCGACGTATATTCTGGAAACGCCACGCTTGCGCTTAAAACAATTATTGGAATCGCGGCCATGGGAACCATATTCGCTTTTGTAGCGATAAACCCATTACTTGAGTTTGTTACGGCTTTCGTTTACAACAGTGGATATTAATAGTTAGTTAAATTAAGGAGAGGAGATTTGTTAAAGTGGATATTTTCTCTTCTCTTGCTTATGCAAGCTTCCTCGTCTCTCTTCGCGCTTGAAATATCGATAAATAGCGCGAGAGAGGATCATCAAAGATACTCCATACTTCATTTAAAAGATAGTTCGGAATTTGCCTGTCAAGAGATTACCGATGATTTCAATAGAGTTATAAAAATAGTTTGCGCTTATTCAAAACAACCAACTCAAAGCATAAAAAAATTGCAAAATGATTTTTTTGAAATCAACTCAATAATAAAAAATAAAACGTTTTTTTTAATTATCACCCCTCTCCAAAAAATTGAACTTCTCCCCGTTATATTCAATTTAAATGACGAAAACACTACCTATCAGCCATCGGTATCGATAGCGAAACATTGGATGATTATTGGCTACAAAGAGAAACTGCCACTCATTCATAGTAAAGTGGAAAATCAATTAGGGATTAATTTTCCATTTTATTTAGATAAAGACAATCTTCCTTTTGTCGGAAGTTTAGATATTAAAGGCAACCCCGTATACATTCAAAAAGTTGAAGACGTGACCGAGTATTTAAAAATAAAAAAATATTTCAACTCTAAAGAATACGATAAAATATTGGAACTTATAGACGAGGTTCTTCTCGATTATCCAAACTCTTTGTTTAAAGCGGAATTGCTTTATTATAAGATAAAAGCCTATTCAAAATTAGAAGATAGCGATAACGTAATTGATATTTCCAAAGTTTATTTAAGAGAATATTCATCAGATGAAAATATACCCGAAGTTCTTTCTTTGACTGCGAAGGCGTATTCAAAAATTGGTTTAAACACGGACGCGGACTACTTTTTCGATCGCTTGTTTAGCGAACATGAAAAGTCCATTTTTACGCAATGGGGGTACATTTATAAGGGTGAAATGTTTGAAGCCTCAGGCGGGACGACGGCCGCTACGGCTTTTTATAAAAAAGCTCTTAATGAAACGGAGGATTTGACTCTTGGCGCGACCGCGGCCTATTTTTTAGCTCACATGAATATCGCTTCTTCTCACAGGAGCGCCTCAGAATATATGATGAAAATTTTAAACGCGAAACCAGATTTTTTAATGAACGATTTAAAAACGTCAATTGACATGATGCATGTGTTTGGGGATAGAGAAGATTATCTAACCGCGTCGGCCATGGCGAAAGCTCTTAGCGACGCTATGACTAAACAGAATGACGAATATGAAGTTTTACTAAAAGAAAGGGCGTTGTGGCTCTCTAAAACAGAGGATAAAATTCAAGCTTTAGAGGCAATAAACAAGTACGTAAAAGAGTATCCAGACGGCGATTACATTAATGAGATTCAGGTGGTAAAAGACGCTCTTTTCTTTGACACTAATGAATCCAACGTAACGATAAGGCTCCAAGAGTATCAGAATTTGATGGAAGATTATCAAAATGACGCCATTGGCGATAGGGCAACGTACGAAAAAGCCAAACTGCTTTTAGAGTCTAACGCTTGTCATGAAGTTTTGGATATGAAAGAGGCTCTTTTAGCGTTGGAGGACGCCAAATACATGGACATAGAAAGCATAATAAAAGACTCGGCGATATGCGTCATGGAAGAGGCGTTGGAGAAGAAAAAATGTCATGAAGCCCTTGGAATCTCCAATGACTACAACATTACCCTATCAAACAAATGGGACGACGGTTTATATGATTGCGCCATGAAAGGGGGAGATTACTCATTGGCAAAATTAATTTCAAGCAAAAATTTGAAATCTTCCGACCTAGAGTTAAGAAAAAAATGGCTTTACAGATATGTAAAAGTTGATTTTGCAACTGGAAACTATAGCGACGTCATTGAAGCTTCAAAAGATTTAATATCGCTCATAAGCGATGAGAAAGAATCACCGTACGAAGACGTTTACCGAGATATTTTTGACACGTATCAAAGGTTGGAGCAAAACGACAATATGATTAAAGCCATTATGGATATCGAGAAAAGGTTTGGAGTCAATTATAAAGATTTAGACAGGTTTGTGTCCGTCATGACAATAGGTTTTGACAATAAAGATAATAATCTCCTTATCAAATATGGTTCTTACGCTATGGAGATCCAGACAAAAGCCAAAGCCTTTCCACAAAGTCCTCTCGTAGAGTTTACTCTTTATCAGGTTTATATGGAGATGGAAGACTTTAACAAAGCGTTAGAGACTATAAAGTCCTTGGATGGCGTTAGTATTGACAAAACGCAAAGGGCGAGACAAAAATATCTCCTAGGCACGGTATATTCTAAACTATGGAGAGACGAAGACGCGAAAAAAGCTTATAAAGAATCAATGGAAGCGGAGCCAACTTCTCCATGGGGGAAACTTGCAAAATCCGCCGTTGAGATATAAATAAGATGACAAATGTTTGAGAAAGCCACGCTGGAACAGTATTTGCGATTAAAGCATCCTTTGGGAGGCTCGCCAAACGCGGAGATGGAAAATTTAGAAAAAAAGGCGCGCCGTTCCTTATGGGTAGTGACTTTTTTCATGTTCGTCGCCGGATTGGGCATGGGATTTGGATTGCTCACGGCGAAAGTGAACGTGACGTTTTTTTTCTTTCTCTTTATCGCCCTTCCTTTTTTCGCGTCGCTCTTCGCGTTCGCCTACTCGCTCACTTCCCTTTTGTCAAACGAGCCTTCGAGCAAAAGCGGTATCATACAGTGGGCCGCAAAGTTTTTCTTTGAAAGCTCTTCGATGATCCCTCATGACGTACTCAAAAGTTTGATTTTCATCAGACTTCAACAGGGATCCTTGGCTCTTCTTTTTGGAACGCTCTTGGCGCTCTTTATGACTCTCCTTGGAAAATACGTTTCGTTTGGATGGGAGAGCACGATACTCGACGCCTCTTACATGCAAAGCGTCGTAAACGCGATAGCTCTTCCATGGAGCGGTTACCTTCCAAGCGCGGTTCCATCCATCGAGATGATTCAAGGGAGCGACTACTCCAATCCCCTTATGGCGTCGCAAAGCGTGGAGAAGAGTCTCATCTCGCAAAGTTGGTATAAGTTTTTGGCGCTCGCGCTCTTGTTTTATGGAGTGGCGCCTCGATTGATTCTTCTATGTTTGGCGCATAAGATATATGACAAAGCTCTGAGAAAAAACATTTTGGACGCCGTTCCAAACATCACCACGACCATCCCGGACGAGAGCTTTCACGAGCGCGACGAGAAGCGGACGGAGGGTCTCACTTTTTTAGAGAGTCATGAAGAGTCGTCTTTTGACTGCCTCATAGGGTGGAGCTACAATCAAGAGGAGTTGCAAGGCGTGATTCAAAACAAAAAGATAAGCGCTCCCCTCGTAAAACTCGCCGGTGGAAACGTCCCCATTGAGGAGGAGAACGCTTTGGTCTCGACGCTGAGGGGAGCGATCGTCGTTTTGGTTCCCTCATGGGAGCCTCCACGAAAAGATTTTGTCAACTTCGTAAAGGCGCTCTTGAAAAACGAAATTCAATCCATATTCGTCTATCCCATTGGCGAAGAGAGAAGAGGGTTCGCGGCGGAGCCAAAAAACGTTTCGATATGGGAGAGTAAAATAAAAACGATCGAGAGTCCAAAGGTGGGGCTCTATCATGAGTAACCCTCATCCGTCGTTCGTGTTGGTCGGGCACCCGAACAAAGGCAAGAGCAGCATCGTCTCGACGCTCGCGTATGACGACGCCGTCGCGGTTTCGGACATGCCGGGAGAGACCAAAAAGACGAGAGGCTACCCTTTGAAAGTTGGCGAACAAATCATCTATGAGATTTACGACACTCCCGGTTTTGAAGACCCGAAACGATTTTTGCACCATCTTAAGCAAAAGAACGCGAGCGCTTTGGAGCGTCCTAAGGCTTTAAAAGATTTCGTCGAGGAAAATAGGGACAATGGCGACTTTGAAGCCGAGATAGAGTTGCTCACCCCAATCGTCAACGGCGGAGCGGTCGTCTACGTGGTGGATGGCTCTCTCCCTTACAAAGAGGAGTACGAAGCGGAAATGGAGATATTGACTTGGAGCGGGAATCCGTCGATAGGGTTGATCAACAAAATAGGCGAGGGCGACCATGTGAGCGAGTGGAAAATCGCCCTCAACCAACACTTCAAAGTCGTGCGCGAATTCAATCCCATGCAAGTGACGCTCAAATCAAAAATAGATTTGTTGCAAACGTTCTCCGTCATGAACGAAGATTTGCAATCTACCGTCGCCAAATCCATAGCGATACTCCACCAAGATTACGACAACAGAGTTCGCAAAAGCGCCATGGCAATCGTGGAGAGCGTCTACAAATCACTCAGGCATAGCGTCACTTCGTCTATTTTCAAAAGCGTCATCACGCAGATGGACAAGCGACGTTATGAAAAGAGCTACAGAGAGGATTTGATTCGTTTTGAAGATGAGTCGCGAAAGAGCGTGCAAAAAATATGGGGACACTCTAAACTTCATAGCGTCATGAACGGCTTTGAAATCTCACAAAGCGACCTATTTTCGCAAGAGTCCGTTCGATACGGGCTCTCAAAAAGCAATCTCGTCATGGTGAGCGCCGTGGCGGGGGCGTCGGTGGCGGGAGCGGCTGGTTTCGCCATGAGCGCTCCGACGAGTTTGTTTGATTTTGGATTGACGACGACCCTCGCGACGACGATCTCAAGCGGTTTGGGAGCCGTCGGTGGCTACGTGAGCGGTTCGATAGGCTATGACAAGTTTCTCAACGCCACAATCATAGGTTCTCTCATGAACAAAAAACAGATACAAATCGGGCACATGAAAAACGTAAACTTCATCTTCATTTTATCGGCGAGGGCGATTCAACACGCCACTTCCGTAGTGCGAAGATCTCACGCCAAACGAGACGAGATGACTTTTCGCGTCAGCGATTCCGCCGACGCCATATTTGACGACGAGGAAAAAAAATTGTTGGCGAAAATATCTCTCAATTTCCAAAAAAATAGAAAAATCGACGAGAGCAAAAAAAAATACGCCGCGTTGATCGAGAAAAAAATGGAGTCAATATAATGTTTAAAACTCTTCGAACCATTGATTATCACAAAGAGCAGGTTGAGACGCTCTTAAGGGCCAAAGCTGGAAGTTTCGCCGCAAACTTTTTGGCTCCAATCTTAATCGCCTACGTTCTCAAGGATTACGTTCCCCCATCTCTACTTTTTGTTTGGCTGTCGCTGCAGATAATCGTCTACGCCACCCGTTTGTTCATAAGCGTTCATGGTCTAAAAATAGTGCGAACAAACGACAAAGAAAAGATAAAAAAAGTTTTAAAACAGTATCTTTTTCTTATTTTTATCAGCGCCTTCTTGCTTGGACTCTCTGGAATATTCGCCTTCGCGTACATGAGCATGGGGGACAACTTAGTTTTTATCATCATAATCCTCACTCTCATCACGGGCTCTCTTTCGACGCTCACCCCCGTCTATCACGCCGTGGTCATATTTACGACGACTATTTTATCCATGTTCATCGCCACTCTTTTGTTGTATGAGCTCAGCGAGATGCAGGCGTTGCTCATAGTCGTCCTCTTTTCTTATTTGATGATCGCTTTGCCTTCAAGCTTTAAAATATATCAATCAATCAACGACAACATCGAACAAGCTCAAGCGCTCAAGGAGAAAAACGTTAATTTTGAAAATCTTCTCGACATGATAATGGAGGCGGTCATTCTTTCAGACGAAAACGACATGATCATAGAGACGAATCAAGCGGGCGTCGAGTTGTTGAAGTTTCGGGACAAGTCAGAAGCGGTTGGAAAACATGTGAGCGATTACGTCGCGGAGCATGAGGTTGAAAAACTGCGATTTTCACTCTCTCAAGAATTTGATCCCCCTCGTTTGTATGATTTCAAAAAAAATGATGGAACCATCTTCCCAACTTTGGCGAGCGGAAGGGATATGGTCATGAACGGCGAGAAGGTGAGAATCTCGGTTATTTTAGACTTGACGCAGATTAAAAAGCAGGAACAACTCCTTTTCGCGCAATCTCGCTTGGCGCAAATGGGCGAAATGATAAGCATGATCGCCCACCAATGGCGACAGCCACTCGCCTCCATCGCTTCGACGTCAGTGAATTTAGAGGTAAAATTGGAGCTTCAAGCTTTTGACTTGCAGAGTCAAAGCGGTCAAGAAGAGATGATGAGCTATTTTTTGACAAATTTGCAAAATATCGACACTTACGTGGAGACGCTAACCACCACCATCGACGATTTTAGAAACTTTTACAAACAAGACAAGGCGTCCGTCGAGACGACGTTTGAAACTCTCATTCACAAAGCTTTGCATATCATTCAAACTTCTTTAATAAACGACAACGTTGAGATAGAGTCGTTTTACGACTCTCAGGAGAGATTGAAACTATACGACAGCGAAATGATGCAAGTTATTTTAAACATATTGAAAAACGCGCAAGACAACTTTAAAGAGCGTCAAACCAAAAATCCAAAAATCACGATTCGAACTCACCAAAGAGGCGTCACAATCTGCGACAATGGCGGAGGCGTCGCCGAGGAGATAGTTGAGAAGATATTCGATCCGTACTTCTCAACCAAAAGTTCCAAAAATGGCACGGGCTTGGGACTCTACATGTCCAAGACGATAGTCGAAGAACACCATCATGGAAAATTGACGCTTAAAAATCTAGATAATGGCGCCTGTTTTGAAATTGCGGTGTAGAGAATGGAGATTCATTTCTACAAGAAATCGCTTTTGAGATATAATCACAAAAGAGGACGATGGGAGATAAAAAAGAAGCATGAAATATGAATACTTAAAATATCTAAAAGAAAACAATCAAACGATAAAAATTTTAAATAGCGACAATTTCGCTTTTACCCTCTCGTTTTTTCATTTGGTTTTTATAAAAAACAGAAATCTTACGCTCACGCACTCCGCCATCTTGCAACATCTTGACGATTATCTTTTTGACGTCAATCAAAGTTATAAAAATAGCTTTGTAAAAAGCGCCAAAGAGTATCTCGATGATTTCGCGAATGATAAAAACGCTTATCTACGAAAATATCATTCAAGCGAAGACGAGGCGCTTTACGAGCTTACTCCCCATGTGCAAAAAGCTTTGGAGTTTTTAGAGAGTTTGGAGAAAAAAGAGTTCGTCGGAAGTCGTTCAAAGTTTAACATCGTATTTGAACTTTTGGAAGAGTTGGAGTTTGAAACAAATTTTGACGACGTTCAAAGAGTGGAAAAACTTGAAGCTCAAAAGAGAGAAATCGACAAACAAATCGAGGCTATAAAATCAAAGCAAGATTTGCGTTTTGACGACTCTAGGATAAAAGAGCATTTTATGCAGATAGATGAAATCGTGCGCAAACTAAAATACGATTTTAGCGAAATTGAGTACAATTTTAGGGATTTAAACATAAAGGCGATGGAGCAAATCATCACTCAAGACGACGCGAAAGGCGCCGTTTTAGGGACGATATTTGAGATAGAAGATAGTATCAGAGAGAGTGACCAAGGGAAGAGCTTTTTCGCGTTTTGGCAACTTCTCACAGACTCGAAAAAGAGTGAAAAACTTTCAAAGTTGCTTGAAAATCTCTATGAAATCCAAACCATTAAAGAGTTTGACAAAGAGAAAAGACTCAAAGAGATGAAGTATGGTTTGCTTCAAAGCGGCGCAAAAATATCAAAAGTTTCTTCAAAACTCATGGAACAGTTACGACGCTTTTTGGACGATAGAAGCTGGATAGAAAACAGAAGAGTTTTAGAACTTTGCAAGCAGATACAAAAATCGGCGATAGACGTAAAAGATAATATGCCGATAAAAAAAGATTTCGCGTTGATGGATGACAACCATGTAAAAGTGGACACGGTTTTTGAAAAATCCTTATACTCGATAAAGCAGGCGAGTAGCTTCAAACAAGAGTTGAACGAGCAAAAAATAGACATGAACATAGACTCTTTTTACGATATATTTTTTATAGACGAACAGCGTTTAAAACGAAACGTTAGTGAGATTCTTTTGTCAAAACCACAATGTAGCGTTAAAGAGATAGCGGATAAATTCGCCATCAAAAAAGGGGTGGCTGAGTTGATAGGATATTTGTCCATCGCCAAAAATAGCGAAAACGCGAGGGTGATGGAAAACTCTTTTGAAGAGATACAAATCAGTGATAGCGAGGGCGACGCAAAGATGGTAAAGTTGCCTAAGATAATTTTTTTTAGAGGGTAAAAGATGAACATTGACGCAAGAGTGGCCATAACCACGCTTTTAAAAGGCGTATTTTATAAAAGTGAAAATGAAAAGGCTTGGGCGGAGTTGAGCGAAAACAGTTTCGCCGTTATAAAGGATTATTTTGAAGTTATTGGTCTGGAGGTGTCTCTTGATGAAACTGACGGCTACGCGTACCTCAAATCAATAGAGTATGAAGATGAAAAAGACGCGCCTCCGAAACTTGTTCAAAAAAGGGAACTCACCTATAAAGTCTCTCTTTTGTGCGTTTTACTGAGAAAAGAGATAGTTGAATTTGACATGCAAAGCGAGAACACTCGCGTCATCATAGAGAAAGAGGATATTCAAAAAGAGTTGCTTTTGTATCTTCCTCAAAACTTCAACGAGGTAAAAGTTTACAAAGAGATTGACGCCACCATCAAAAAAGTTGAGGAGTTGGGCTTTTTGAAAAAACTAACAAACCAAGAAAACGCTTATGAGATAAAACGCTCGCTCAAATCTTTTGTAGACGCTTCATGGCTCAAAGATTTTGATGAAAAATTGCAAGCCTACAAGGAGAATGGAAAATGGAGTTAAATTTTGACGATGAAGCGCTGAGTGGTTTTAGACTTTCGCGTTTTGAGTTTTACAATTGGGGAACTTACAACAACTCCATAATCTCACTGGATTTAAACAAAACAAACGCGCTTCTCACGGGCGACATAGGTTCTGGAAAATCAACGATAGTCGACGCGCTCACTACCATACTCGTTCCACATCAAAAAATTATCTACAACAAAGCGGCGGGAGCGGCTAGCAAGGAACGCTCCATTCGCTCCTATATTTTAGGTGAGTATAAAAGTTCAAAAGACGACAACTACTCCTCTTCAAAAGCCGTGGCTCTAAGAGATGAAAACAGTTTTAGCGTTCTTTTGAGCCATTTTGCAAATGATGGATTTGACGAGGTTGTGACCCTCGCGCAGTTTTTTTACGTCTCAAACTCCAAAGAACAAAAGTTTTTCGTGGTCTCTAAAAACAAGCTTACGATAAAAAAAGATTTTTTCGATTTTAAAGATGTAAAAATTCTCAAAAAAAGATTGAGAAGCATAAGCGACACAAGCGTTTATGATAGTTTTAGCGATTATTCAAAAGATTTTAGAAGAGTGATGGGGATAAAAAACGAACAAGCCCTCAACCTTTTTTATCAAACCGTATCACTCAAAGAGATAGGAAACCTGACTTCCTTCATAAGAACGCACATGCTCGAAAAAGGTGACATCGAGCAAAAAGTGGACGAACTTTGCAAAAATTTCAGCGATTTAAATCACGCGCACAAATCGGTGCTTCGCGCAAAAAGACAGATAGAACTTTTGACGCCGATAAGCAAAGAGGGAAGCCGATACAAAAAAGACGTGGAGCTCAAAGACGTAAATGAAAAACTCAGAGACGCTTTAAGCGAATATTTCGCTTTTATGGAGATAAAACTCGTCAACGCGAAGATGGAAGAGTTGGAGATCGAGCTTAAAAAATCCGACTCCAACAAAACAAAAATAGATAGGGAACTAAAAGAATTAAGACAAAAAGAGCTAGAGTTGAAAATAGAGCTTGAACAAAATGGCGGCAATAGAATAAACGCCATCGATGGCGAAATGAAGAGTAGTCTTTTGACGCTCAAAGAGAAAAAAGAGAAAAATCAAGAGTACAACGATTTGGCGAAATCTTTGGATTTCCCAGTGGTTTCAAACGAGCATAGATTCCTAAACAACGCGAACGACGCCATGAAAAATTTTGAAGGCTTGGACGCTCAACTGACAAAGATTCAAAATGAAAGAGTTTTTAACGCCGTCGCAAAAACGAGATATGAAGAGAGCGCAACCGAGTTGAGCGTTGAGATCGCTTACCTAAAAAACAACCGCTCAAACATTCCTCAAAAAATATCCAGCATTAGACGAGAGATGGCAAAGTCATTAAATCTTAGAGACGACGAACTTCCATTTGTGGGTGAACTCGTTCGCGTCACCGACCCTAAATGGGAAGGCGCCATTGAAAGGGTTTTAAACAGTTTCGCCATCTCAATTTTGGTCGCGGAGGAGCTTTATGAGGGAGTGGTCTCTTACGTTGAAAAAACAAATCTAAGAGGAAAATTGGTTTATCTCAAAGTGTCAAATAGTTATAAAAGAGACAACTTCGTAGACGTGCTCAGCACTTCGCTTATAAGAAAAATAGAGATAAAAGCGGACTCGCGCTTTTTTGAATCGCTCCAAGAGACGCTCAACGATAGATTCAACATCCCTTGCGTTGAAAGCGTGGAGGAGTTCAAAAGATTTAAAAAAGCGCTTACGATTAGTGGACAGTTTAAAACAAGTCTTTCCCGACATGAAAAAGACGATAGATTTGACATAAACAATAAAAGTCGATGGGTTTTAGGCTGGGACAACTTGGCAAAACTCAATTCGCTTGAGGCTGAATATGAAAATTTGGATCAAAAGATAGAGATGTTAAGCGCAAAAATAGGCGCTTTGTCAAAAGATGAAAAGAGTTTTCAAAAACAAAGGGACGCGCTAAGAGACATTTTAAATTTTAAAAACTTTAGCGAGATCGACTGGTATGAGGTCGCTAAAAAAATAGAAGCTTTAGACGACGAGAAAAAGGCGTTAGAGACAAGTTCGGACATTATAAAAACTCTTCAAGAAGAGATTTATGGCATCGAACGAAATATAGAGGAGAAAAGCGAAAAAGCCGACATCGTCTCCAAAACAATTGGAAAATTAGAAACAAATTTGCAAACTAATAGTACAAAAAAGAGTAATCTCAACGCCATTTTGCAAAATGCGAAAGCGTCGCAAGAGATAAGCGCAAAAATTGACGCGTTGTTTGACGAAGCCATAGTGGATGAAAAAACGAATCTAAACAACATCTCGAAACAAGAATCGCTTTTAAGAGCAAAAATACAGTCAAAATTGAGTTCGCTTACTCAATCTATCCAAAAAGTTGGGGAGAAAATGGTTAAGCTCATGAGTGAATTCATATCTGAGTTTCCCAACGCGGCGAAAGATTTTGACGCGGCCGCCGAATCACTCGATGAGTTTAACGAGAAGTTGGAAGCGCTTAAAAAAGACGATTTGCCAAAATGGGAAAAGAGGTTTAACGAGCTTTTCAAAGAGGGAACGATTCGAAACATTTTACTCATTCAAGAGGAGTTAGAGCATCAAAGCCATGAGATTAAAGAGAAGATTGACTCGATAAACTCTTCGCTAAAAGACATAGAGTACAATGACGGAACCTTTGTGGAACTCATAGCGGAGCAGGGCGCCGACATAGACATAAGAGATTTTAAACAAACGCTAAAAAGCGCGACGGCGGGTTCGATAGAAAGCGACAATAGCTATGATGAAAACAAATTTTTAGAGATAAAAAAAATCATCGACAGATTTAACGGCAGAGACGGCTACGTGGACGTGGACAAAAAATGGACTCAAAAAGTGACGGACGTTAGAAACTGGTTCAATTTCGCGGCAAGCGAAAGATATTTTAGCGATGGCTCTGAAAAAGAGTATTACGCGCACAGCGGTGGAAAATCCGGCGGACAAAAAGAAAAATTGGCCTACACGGTTTTAGCCTCGTCATTGGCGTTTCAGTTTGGCGTGGAGTATGAGCAAATAAAAAGTCGTTCTTTTAGATTTGTGATGATAGACGAAGCCTTTGGAAGAGGAAGCGACGAGAGCACGAAATACGCCCTGAGACTTTTTGACAAACTAAAACTCCAACTCTTGGTCATCACTCCAAAACAAAAAATAAACGTGATAGAATCCTTTGTAAAAACGGTTCATTTCGTGGCAAACCCAGATGGGATGAACTCTTCACTTCTAAGCATGTCGATAGAGGATTATCAGAAGAACAAGGCTAAGAGGTAGCGACGCTATGAGTGGAATAAGATTAATATACATTCAGCGCGCGTAAAACAACATGTTCTACGATAAAAAAGAGATACATGCAAAAGCTACGAAACTCTATGAAAGTTCAAAAGTTTTTTTGAGTTACATGGAAGATGAGGAGATGTTTCCTTTGCTCTTTAAACTTAAAACTCTCAAGCAAAATGACATTATGAAAAATTATCAAATTGTTTTAGACGAGGTAGAATATTTTAAAAAATCGAATTTGAATATCGTCTATGACGAGTTCCATTTTAAAACCATTGGGTCCCAAAAACTGCCCGTTGAGGTTGTGTTTGAGACGAGAAACGAGTTTCTGAGTTTTATAGCCAAGAAAAGCGAGTTTCACCAGTTTATTGAAAATTATGAAAAGATTGTGGCTCGGTATGAAGTTTTAAAAACTCTCTTGAGGCAAAAACCAAAAATCATTGCGCAAAACTTTCAAAATTGGGAAAGATTGCTTGACGTTTGTGACTTTTTTGCAGTCCATTCAAAACCAAACGTTTACGTTCGAGAGCTGGCCATCAAAAACGTCGACACCAAGTTCATAGAAAGAAATAGGGCGACTTTGGATTTGCTTTTGTCAAATATATTAAAATGCGATGAGTTTGACAACTCTATAATCAATCTTGGCAATTACGGATTTGAGCGAAAATATGGGCTCAAATATCCACTCCCACAAGTTAGATTTCGCATTTTGGACGACGCTCTCAAGATACGGGGATTGAGCGACGTGACCCTCAACGTAGACGAGTTCGCCAATCTTTCAATAGCTTGTGAAAACGTATACATAGTGGAAAATCAGATAACGACCTTGTCTTTTCCAAACATGAAAAATTCCATAGTTATCTTTGGCAGCGGCTATGGCGTGGGTACGCTAAAGAACGTACAATGGCTGCATGAAAAAAATATATATTATTGGGGCGACATAGACAAAGATGGATTTGCGATACTCTCGCAAGCTCGCGGATATTTCAAAAATATAAAATCAATTTTTATGAACGAAGAGGTTATCGACCTTTTTAAAGAGTTTGGCGTGCAAGACGACAAAAATGAAAACGTCTTTAAAGAGTTGAAAAATTTAACCGCTGATGAGCAAAAAGTTTATGATAACTTACAAAATAATTTCTACGCAAACAACTTTAGATTAGAACAAGAAAGATTGCCGTTTGATTATATTTGCAAAATCTCATTTTAAGCGCAAATAAGAAAAGTTAATTATTAGGCAATTTTTGTTAAACTCCTTTTATAAATAAAGGAGCATGCATGGAGTTGAGTTTTCAGACGATTTTATATGTTATTGTTGGGGTTGGCGTTGGTTGGTTTTTGAGTTTTATAAAGTCTAGATTTGAAGTAGCCGCTTATAAAAAAGAGTTAAAAGAGTATAAAGAACATTTAAACCGTCAGATGGAAATCACTAGCGAGGGCAACAAAAATTTAGAAAGAGAGTTGTATGATCTTAGATCCGAAAATGAAAACCTTAGGATTTCAGTGCAATCATTGAGTCAAAAACCTGGTCGCGCAGAGCTTAAACTTTTAAATATTTATGATTCAACTTTGAGAAAAATGATGTTGAAGGCTCCCGGTTTTTCCGGCGCGTGGGAAATTTCGCTTCAAGAAGCCGAAAAAGCGTACTCAGAGAGTGAAAAAGGTTTTAAGTCCATAGTGAGAAAAGTTTTTGGCTCCAGCGTGACGCAAAACATTGAAAACGGCAATCTCGAACATGAGACGGAAAGTTCAGAAAACATAAACAGCAAACAAGGAAATTAAGTATGGCAAATACGGATATGCAAAGTTTTTTAGATGGACGCGACAAGGCGAAAGCTTATTTTTGCAATTTGTTCTCTAAAAACATCCCCATCAACAAACCATTGAGCAAAGAGCAGTTGTTGAGCAATCTCATACAGATTAAATCACAGATAAAGGGTTGTGATGGCGTTTACGTCCTTGACGAAAGCGGCATTCAGATTACGGATACTTACACGGCAAAAGAGAAGACCAAGGGAATAGGCTCGGACAGAAGCGCCAAAGCGTATTATTATCGCGCGATAAGAGACGTGAAATGCAACATTACGGATCCTTATCCCTCCGAATCTGGCGGCGTATGCGTAACTGCGTCTCAAGCCATATTTGGCAAAGATGGCGAGTTACAGTTTGTGGCCTGTTTGGATATGCCGCTTGAAGAAGTTGTCAAAATATCTCATTTGGATAGGTTGGAACTCTTTTTCAAATATTTTTTCAAATCCTCTTACGCCCTCTTCGCGTTTTCGTTAATGGCGGTGGCTTTGCTATTGTTCGTGAAGGGAGCGGAAAGTTTCTTTCAAAATGAGATAACTCCAGACAACTTTAAAATCAAATATGTTTTTGAAGCCACGATTTTGCTCACTTTGGCTCTCGCGATATTTGACTTGTCAAAAACGCTGGTGGAGGAAGAAGTTCTCGGATGGAGCAAGGACAGCCACATATCGGGTCCGCACAAAACGATGGTGAAATTTTTGGGTTCGATTATCATAGCCTTGTCCATTGAAGCCTTGATGCTGGTGTTTAAGTTCGCCATCAGCAACCCAAGCGAGTTGATTTACGCCATGTACATCATCGCGGGCGTCGCCATGTTGTTGATTGGTTTAGCGGTTTATATAAAATTTACGAAGAGCGAAGTTGACAAATGATAGCGATAGTTGATTATAACATGGGCAATCTAGCGAGCGTAAAAAACGCGTTCGCCAAATTAGGCAAGGCTACGGTAGTCGAGAGCGATCCAAGTAAATTTAAAGAGTACGACAAACTTATTTTACCTGGAGTTGGCGCTTTTGGCGACGCCATGGAGCATTTGAGAGAGCGCGACATGATAGAGCCTTTGAGAGAATACGCGGCAAGCGGAAAATTTATCTTGGGCATATGTCTTGGAATGCAACTTCTTTTTGAGAGTAGTGAAGAGTTTGGTTTTCATGAAGGATTGGGACTTATAAAAGGAAGCGTAAAAGCCTTTGACGAGAGTCGCTTTAGCGAGCCTTTAAAAGTTCCTCATATGGGATGGAACAGGATGTTCACTAGCGATCACCCTTTGTTTAAAGAGTTGGACGAGGAACATTACCTTTATTTTGTGCACACGTACCATGTAAATTGCGCGAATGAAGAGGACGTGATAGGCAGAACCAATTACGGTTATGAATTTGCGTCCGCGGTGGCTCATGACAACATAATGGGCATTCAGCCTCATCCTGAAAAAAGCCATGACAATGGACTTAAAATACTTAAAAATTTCATTAACTTATAAGGAATATATTTAGATGACTTTATACCCAGCGATAGATTTAAAAGATGGAAAAGCGGTTAGACTTACGAAAGGCCTGATGGATAGCGCGAAAATTTACTCGGACGAACCATGGAGTTTGGTGAAAAAGTTTGAAGAGATGGGCGCGGAGTGGGTTCATTTGGTGGATTTGAACGGCGCCTTCGCGGGTGAGCCGAAAAATTTGGAACAAATAGTCAAAATTAGAGAAAATTGCAACGTTAAACTAGAGCTAGGCGGTGGAATTAGAGATGAAAAAACCATTCAAAAAATGCTTGAAATAGGCATAGATAGAATTATATTGGGTTCAATCGCTGTGAAAGACCCAAAATTTGTAAAAGATATGGCGTCTAAATATCCAATAGCGGTAGGCATAGACGCGATAGATGGATACGTAGCGGTTGAGGGATGGGGAGAAGTAAGCTCTATGAAGGCGACTGATTTGGCTCGTGAATTCGCGAGTGCAGGAGTGGAAGCCATCATCTGTACCGACGTTGGCAAGGATGGAACTTTAAGCGGAGTTAACGTTGATTTTACTTTGGAGATAGCCAGAGCGAGCGGCTTGAGTACAATTGCGAGTGGCGGAGTTAAAGATGAGAGTGACATTGAAGCTCTTATCGCTACAAATGAAATAGATGGAGTTATCATAGGCAAGGCTTATTATGAAGGTAAGCTAGACCTTGCAAAGATGTTTAAGCTACTTAATTAATAGATAAATAAACAAATTTTTGATACTATATCGTTATTAAATTTGTAAAATATATAAAGAAAAGGATTTCAATTGAAATTACTTGTTGTTGATGACAGTTCCACTATGCGTCGAATTATAAAAAACACGTTGTCTCGTCTTGGATATAAAGATATACTTGAAGGTGCCGATGGCGTTGAGGGTTGGGCTCAAATGGATCAAAATCCAGATATAGATATGTTGATTACTGATTGGAACATGCCTGAAATGAATGGTCTTGAACTTGTGAAAAAAGTTCGCGCCGACGCGCGTTTTAAAGACACTCCCATCATTATGGTAACTACCGAAGGTGGAAAAGCTGAAGTGATAACGGCGCTCAAAGCTGGCGTAAACAATTACATTGTTAAACCGTTTACCCCACAAGTGCTTAAAGAAAAACTTGGCGCCGTAATGGGTGTTTCTTAAGTTATGCAGGAGTACTACTTTGAATTGGTAGTTAAAGTTTCATCTCATTATGCGCTTTTTTCAGATTTTTTATCAGATACTTTGCCAGTTGGTTTTGAAGAGATAGACGATGGTTTCATAGTAAGAAGCGAAGACTCTTTAGACACAATCGTCTGGGGACTTGAACAGTTCAGTGAAGCTCTTCAAAAAGCGCTTGGAGTAACCATAGAACTAGAATGTACTCAGAAAAAGCTCAAAAGTAGTGACTGGGTGGATAACTATCAAAAAAGCGTTGAACCAATAGCGATCGATAAATTTTACGTTCATCCAACTTGGAATGAATCAAATCCTGATTTAATTAATATTATTATTGACCCCGCGTTAGCCTTTGGAACAGGCCATCACCCAACGACAGCCTCATGTCTCAAGGCTATCTCCTCTTACGTCAAAGCTGATGACAAAGTTCTAGACGTGGGTTGTGGAAGTGGCATATTGGGCATAGCCGCGATGAAACTAGGCGCGGTTGTCGACGCTTGCGACACAGATCCTATTTCAGTTACGAATAGTATTTTAAACGCAAAACTAAATAGTTTAGAGTTCTCAAAAATTTGGGAAGGTTCTTCCGCTCTTTCTTTGGATAAATACAACGTGATTGTCGCGAATATAGTCGCGGACGTATTGACTTTTATAGCAAAAGATTTAAAAAAAGCGATGGATGAAAACGGCATATTGGTTTTATCTGGAATACTTAACAAATACGAACCAAAAGTTTTATCATACTATAAAGATTTAGAAATATTGCAAAGAATACCACAAGAAGAGTGGGTTACTTTAGTACTAAAGAAAAAAGAGATATAAATGGCAAAAAAAGATAACGACGATAATTTTTTTAACAAAAATCCATTAATCACGTTTGCCGTATTTTCGGTAGTGGTGATTTTGCTTTTTAAAGTTGTTGTAGGCGATGGCGATGGAGCCAACAATGCCATTACTGGAGCCAATACAAGAACAAAACAAGTTAGCTACTCCGAGCTTAAATCTTTGGTAGAGTCTAAAAGCGTGAGTAAAGTGGAAATCGGACAAAGTTACATTAAAGCAAAATCCTCCGATGGATCGCAAATCTACACGACAAGAATAGTGAGAGGCGACACCGCTCTTGTTGAACAATTGGACAAACAAGGCATTGAATACGCAGGCTTTAGTGAAACCAATTGGTTTACTGAAATGTTCGGATGGTTATTTCCATTTTTGATTATCATTGGGATTTGGATGTTCTTTGCCGGACGCATGCAAAAAAACATGGGCGGTGGACTTCTTGGCATGGGCAACTCAAAAAAGATGGTCAATTCAGAAAAACCTGAGACTAAGTTTGATGACGTGGCGGGAGTCGAAGAGGCTAAAGAAGAAGTTCAAGAGATAGTCGACTTTTTAAAATATCCTGGTCGATACGTAGAAATTGGCGCGAAAATACCTAAGGGCGTTCTTCTCGTTGGTTCTCCGGGTACAGGTAAAACTCTTCTCGCCAAAGCGGTCGCGGGCGAAGCGGAAGTTCCATTTTTTTCAGTAAGCGGCTCTAGTTTTATTGAGATGTTTGTTGGCGTTGGGGCGGCTCGCGTTAGAGATCTGTTTGAACAAGCGAAAAAAGACGCTCCAAGCATTATCTTTATAGACGAGATAGACGCCATTGGAAAAAGTCGCGCCGCCGGTGGAGTCATGGGTGGAAACGATGAGAGAGAACAGACGTTGAATCAACTTCTGGCTGAAATGGACGGTTTTGGAACGGACGTTCCAGTAATCGTTTTAGCGGCTACAAATAGACCTGAAGTTCTTGACGCCGCTCTTTTAAGACCTGGTCGTTTTGACAGACAAGTGCTAGTCGACAAACCAGATTTTGAGGGTCGCGTGAAAATTCTAAACGTTCACATGAAAAACGTGAAGATGGATAAAGACGTTGAGATAGAAGAGATCGCTCGCTTAACGGCGGGATTGGCTGGAGCGGATTTAGCGAATATTATCAACGAAGCCGCTCTTTTAGCCGGTAGAAAAAGTCAAAAAACCGTTAAGCAAAAAGATTTGTTTGAGTCGGTGGAACGCGCGATAGCCGGACTTGCCAAAAAATCTCGTAGAATAAATCCAAAAGAGAAAAAAATCGTCGCGTATCATGAAAGTGGTCACGCTCTTTTAGCGGAAACGACGGTTGGAGCTAAAAAAGTTTCTAAAGTTTCCATCGTACCTCGTGGACTTGCCGCTTTGGGATACACTCTTAACAAACCAGAAGAAGATAAGTTTATGATGCAAAAACACGAACTTTGGGCTGAAGTGGACGTGTTGCTCGCTGGTCGAGCGGCTGAACAAGTTTTTATAGGCGAAATTTCTACGGGTGCGGGAAATGATTTAGAGCGCGCTACCGAAATCATTAAATCGATGGTTCAAACTTACGGAATGAGCGATATAGCGGGCTTAATGGTTTTAGAAAAATCGCGTCATTCATTCCTAGGCGGAGGACAACAAGCCACTCGAGAGTATAGCGATAAGATGGCCGAGAAGATGGATGATTATATTAAAACGTCTCTTTCAGAGCATTATGAAGAAGTACTCGCAAGACTCGAAGAGTATAAAGGCGCCATTGAAGAGATGGTTGAACTCCTTTATAAAAAAGAGAACATAACGGGGGAAGAAGTAAGAGAAATAATCATAAACTTTGAAAAAGAGAACTCTATGGAATCCAAGGTTGACAAGGTGATTAACGAGATTGAAGAAGAGCTTAAAGCTGACGCTACAATGTCAAAACATGAGAAGAGTAATGAAAAGTAATCTTTTGCCAATTGCTTATGAAGGCTTTCGTTACATACTCTACTCTATAGCCGCTTTTATGATATTTTGGGCTTTTGATTTTGAATTTTTGGCCTTAACGTCCGCTATCTTAGTTTTTGTTTTCATGTTTATATATAGAAATCCTGAGAGGGAAGTTGTAATTTTTGAGCCAAATAGCGTTTTGTCCCCAGTTGATGGAGTCGTGGCTTCGATACAAGAGATAAAAGATGAACGCTATGGGTATAAAATAGCGGTTGAGAGCGGTTGTCTTAACGTTTCGGTTTTAAGGGTTCCTTTTGATTCCACTTTGAGTGAAGTAACTGTTAAAAAAGGGGCAAGGCTTTCGGAAAAAAGTTCTATTTTTAAAGTTTTAAATGAAAATATTGAGCTTACCTTTAGTGCCACTCCTTCAAATTTTCTAAAAGTTAGACATGTTTTAACTCAAAGCCTTCTATCGTTCGAAGTGAACGTAAAAAAATCTCAAACTCTTAGAAAGGCGGCTAGATATGGCGTTTTGCCAAATGGCGTCACTGAGATTTACATTCCACGCAATTTTAGATTAAACGTAAACCTTGGCGATAAACTAATCGCGTCTGAATCATTGTTGGGCTACTTTATCTCTCTTCCATAATCTTATTTTTTAGGATGAAGCTTCTTAAAAAGAAGCTCATCGGCGTCTATTGTAAAATCAAAGTATTCTGATATAAAATTATCTTTTTCAATGTGCGTTAGTTGAATTACGGCGCCTTCATTATTCTTAATTTCTAAATACAAAAGCCCCAACGCAAAACGACTCTCGGCAAAACTTCTATCTTTCATATTTGACAATTCTAAAAGAGCTATGGCGTTTTCATGATGCCCCGCCGCCGTAGAAGCGACGGCTCCAAGGAAGAGAGTAAACGAATCGCGCACTTTTATTTCATCAATAAGAGAATTGTATAACGTATAGGCCTTTTCAAACTCTTCATCGTAGAGATAGACCATAGCTAGGGAACTTATGAGTTCTTGAGTTCCTTCACTGGTTGCTTCTAAAGTTTGTTCCAACTGTTTTGACAAATAATACAATTTACCCGTAATTAGATTTTGCTGTATGTATAAATATCTACTAACGTTTGGACCATAATAGAGATCCTTGAAATCAAAATTTTGATTTTTTAAGTAGTTTAACACTTTTGCAGCATATTTGACGCTATTTAAATCATAAAAATTAGCGTCTATGTAGACCATGTGGGGAAGAATGTCATGAGGTAGTAGGAGAGTTAATTTGTTTGCGGCTTCTTTAGCGATATCCATTTTATTTAATTTGGAAGCTATTATCACGTTTAGCATTAGATACAATGGTCTTTGCTTGTAACCGTTGTCTAGCCAATCAACGGCGGATAAGTAGTTGTTTTCAGATATGTTTAGTAGCGTTTTGTACAAACTTTTTTCTTCACTCTCTTCCTCAAGCGCAATGGAATCTTTGAGGATAGAGTTTAGTTTCGCGTTTTCCTTGTTTACAAGTTGAGAAGTCAAGACTGCGTACACTCCAGCAAGATGATTTTTCGCGTCTAAATGATAGGAGAGCAAAAAATGTTTATGAGCTTTTGTCATGTATCCCATTTGGGCGTACGTCAGCGCAAGGTTGTATTGTAAAATCGAGTGTTTGGGTTGAATCTCCACTAATTTTTGTAACTCTTCGTTCGCTTCCCTTATTTTAAACGAGAGGGCTTTTTTTATCGCTTTTGTAATGCCATAGTTTACATGAGAAGATGAAACGCTTTTTTGAAGATACTCCTGAGCGGATTGAATGTTGTCAATGTATATGCTTGCGTTTCCTTTTCTAATGTAACTAATGGTTTGATTCGCGTTAAATATTTTGTAGGGAGAAAAATAAAATATTTTTTGATAATTTAATAATTTTGTATTTATTATTTTCTCTCTATATACTTTTTGCGCTTCTTGAGCGTCAAAAAGCGACTTCTTTAGGCTCACTTTTATTGGATAAAAAGTATAAACTTTATCTGGAAACATGTCTGTAACGTTCTTAATTTCTTTGGTCGCGTCAGCGATATGCCCCGCTTTTAAATTAACAAGTCCAAGCGCTAATTGCGATCTCACTGGATATTCATTTCTTAGTATGGCTTCTTCAAGATGTTTAATCGCTAGGGCGTAGTCGCCAACTCTCGCATACAAGAGAGCAATGCTGAAGTTGTTTAGGTTTTCATTATTTTTCTCCATTGCTTCTATCGCGTCATAGTCGTTCCCAAACAGAGCGCTTATCTTTGTAAAAAGGTTTTTTTGGACTTCTGGATAATTTTTAGAAGTAAAATTTTTTAATGAGCTTAGCGCTTCTAAATAGTTCTGGTTATAGTAGTTTATAAGGGTGTAATAGTATGAGTATAACGGAGAATTGATCTCATGAGGGAGGTATGCGTACGCCAAATCGATATAATATTTAAAACTTTCTTGATCGTTTAAGTGAATGGAACAAACGGCGGCGTTAATTGCGCTGACGCATCTTTTTTCATCATTTTTTATGGCTTTGTTAAACGTTTGCTGCGCAATTTTATATTGTTTATCTTGTAGTTGCGCGACGCCTAAATTGTAAAGCGATATAGCCTCGCTATATTGGGCTATTTTTTCATATAAAAACAGCGCTTCTTTTTTTGAACCGTTTGCGTACAAATAGTTTGCTTTTCTAATCATATTTTCTAGTTTGCTTGGTTCGATTTTAACGATTGTCTCTTTTTCTAGTTTATCTTCAATAAAATCGAGAGAAGCGTTTTGATTTTTTTTAGAGGGTTTAATAATGACAAGCAATGAGAGTACAATGACAAGAGTAAGGACGATGGCGACGCCACCAAAGATAAGTATCTTTTTCTTTTTGACTCTTTCGTCGTCAATCGCCACGCCATTTTTTTCATCTCCTTCATAGTTTATGTCCGCCGCTTCACTCTCTTGGATAATTATAATCTCTTCTTGTGCCACAGCTTACTACCTAACCTAAGGAATTTAGACTCTTATCATACTGTTTAAGCAATAAAGATACCATTAATTTTGTATAATTATAATATGAAGAAAAGAATTTTTGTAACGGCGACAAACACTGACATCGGCAAAACCCATACGAGTAAATTGTTATTGCGGGAGTACGCTTCGCGTGGTTTAAAGGTTGGCGCGATTAAGCTCATAGAAACAGGCGTTATAGACGCCGCGCCTGACGCGGAGACGCTTTTAAGAACTTTAAAAGAGTTAAATAGTGAGTTTAAAGAGATATTGTTAGAAGATATCGCACCAATAACTTACCCACTCGCCGCAGCGCCTTTTGTCGCTTCGAACAACGCTCCTCTTGATTTAAACGCTTTAAATTCAGCCATAGAAAAATTAGAAAAAATTTGTGACGTTTTAATTATGGAAGGCGCTGGCGGTTTATACGTTCCCGTTGATGAAGAGTATATGATGATAGATTTGATCGCTTACTTTGAAGCAACGGCTCTTTTGGTGACTCACTGTTCCTTAGGATGCATTAACGACACGCTCCTGAGTGAAAAAGCTTTAAAAGATAGAGGCTTAAAATACGCTACGGCTTTTAATTGCAGAGAAGAAGATGAAGACTTTAAAAACGTTTCAGAACCATATTTTCTAAAAATGAACAAAGACGTGCTAAAAACCAAAGATGACATTGACGTTATATGCGATGTCTTGTATAATCTATAAACAAAAACATAAGAGAAAATAATGCAACATTTAATTCGCACGGATGATTTTACCACAATAGAGATAGAAGAGATTTTGGCAGACGCAAAAACGTATAGTGACGGTCGATATGATAGAGTTCTTCAAGACAAGATCATAATAACGCTTTTTTTTGAAAACTCAACAAGAACAAAAAGCTCTTTTGAAATAGCGGCAAAACGATTGGGGGCTGACATTGTTCATCTCGACGTCGCTCAAAGTTCAACTAAAAAAGGTGAAACTCTTGTCGACACGGCGATGAACTTAGACGCTATGGGTCCTCACGCCATAATAGTTCGTCATCAAAACGCCGGCGTACCCAAAATACTTTCCAATCATACCAAGGCAAGCATACTCAACGCGGGAGATGGAGCCCACTCTCATCCAACGCAAGCGATTCTCGACCTTTACACCTTAAAAGAACATTTTAAAGACGTAGTTGGAAAAAAAATAGCCATTGTGGGAGATATAAAAAACTCTCGCGTCGCGAACTCCAACATAGAACTTTTAACTCGATTTGGAATGGAAGTGATTTTAGTGGCGCCACCGCAGTTTTTGCCAAAAACATCCCTCAAAACGACGCACTATCTCAAAGAGATAATCGATGAAGTCGACGCGATTATGAGTCTAAGAACGCAAACGGAAAGACACTCTTCTCAAAGTTACGCTTCACTAAAAGATTACGCGAGCGATTTTTGCATAACGGAAGAGATTGTTGGAGATAGGAATATAATTTTACTTCATCCTGGACCGGTTCATAGAAACATCGACATTTCGGACGCGCTTTTGGCTGACTCCAGATGTAAGGTTTTAGAACAGGTAAGCAACGGCGTGAACGTTAGAATGGCGATTCTCAAAAAATTGATTGCCACTTAATTCGCATCGATGACGTTTTGTGATTTGAATTCTCTAGGCAAAGAGAGAAAACCTTTTTTATTTATAACGGATTTTAAAGCGCAAACATTAAAAGTGATTCTACCCCAAGACTTAAAAAAAGAAGACGTAGAGTTTCAAATCGATGAAAATTACAGCTATGTAAAGCATAAAAATTATCTCAAATCAACTCCCGTTTCATTTAAGAACTACCAAAAAAAGTTTAATAAAATTATAAATAAAATAAAATCTGGCGAAACCTACGTTTTGAATTTAACGCAGGCGACTAAAATAGAAACTCAGTTGAGTTTAAAAGAGATTTATTCTCTCTCCAACGCGCATTACAAGCTGCGTTTTAAAGATAAGTTCGTTTGTTTTTCTCCTGAAAAATTCATCCAAATAGACGAAGATAGAATCCACGCGTATCCTATGAAGGGCACTATAGACGCGTCTATAAACGACGCGAAAGAAAAAATTTTGGCAGATGCAAAAGAGATGGCTGAACATGTCATGATTGTTGATTTACTCAGAAACGACTTGTCCATAGTCTCCACTAACGTCAAGGTCGAAG
The DNA here is from genome assembly GCA_937914675.1 of uncultured Sulfurimonas sp. Taxonomy (GTDB): domain Bacteria; phylum Campylobacterota; class Campylobacteria; order Campylobacterales; family Sulfurimonadaceae; genus Sulfurimonas. Next base: position 9,261 of record CALDOC010000326.1, on the reverse strand, counting down.
AGTTTAGATACGTGACGGAGGTTCAAGCTGGGGAAAAAAATCTTCTTCAAGTAAGTTCACATATAAGTGGTTTCGTCGGGGACGAATGGCATGAAAAAATGGGAACGATACTTGAGGCGCTTCTTCCCGCTGGAAGCATTAGCGGAACTCCAAAAAAAAGCACTTTACAAATCATTGAAGAGGTTGAAGCGTATGACAGAGGTTTCTTTAGTGGCGTTTTTGGATACTATGACGGTCAGAAACTAGATTGTGGCGTTATGATACGCTTTATAGAAAAAACGAATGATGGATATGTTTATAAAAGTGGAGGCGGAGTCACTTTAGATAGCAACGTCTTGTCTGAGTATCATGAACTGCTTGACAAAATATATTTACCATAAAAGGATGGGTTTGACATGACGTTAAAATTTGATAATTTTTTTACCAGTGGTTGGGTGTTTGACGACTCTGAATTAGAGATAAAAAGTAAGTTCCAGATGATAAACATTGCAATTGTTTTATCAAGCGCAGGACTTTTGTATGGAATTATTGGCAATATCCTTAGAGAAATTTATCATATCATACCGATAGAAGTGTTTCTTCTATTTGTTAATTTAATTTTATTTTTTGTTTTGAAAAAATGTAAAAAATCATTTAAAAACGTAGCAACTCTGATAACGTTTCAATTTACGTTCTTCTTTTTATATCTTGTTTACGTGAATGAACCAAGCTCTTTAAAACATGTATGGTTATTTACGTACCCCATCATTTTGTTGTATCTACAGAGTAAGAAGTTGGCTATTTATTGGTTTACTCTTACCATTACGTTGCTAATCGTCGCGCCAATGCAACCTTTCCTTGAAGTTTCATACTCGCTGTATCAAGTTACTTATATCGCTTTTGTTCTTGTAATCCTTGCAGTTATAGTTAATTTTTATCAGATTAAGATGGAAGAGGTGAAAGCTCTTATATTAAAGCAGCAAACTATGTTGCAAAATCAAGCCAAACAAGCGGTGATGGGAGAGATGATAAGCATGATCGCTCATCAATGGAGACAACCTCTCTCGACGGTAACTCTTAACATATCGAATTTACAGATTAAAAAACTTTTAGGAGAGGAGTTGGATAGTGAAGTATTGGATAAGGCGCTTGAAGACATTAGCGACACGGTAGTCTATTTATCCGATACCATAGACGATTTTCAAACGTATTTTCATCCAAATAAAGAGTTGACAAAAATAGAGCTTCATGAACTTTTAAATAAAGCGGTCGTGTTCGCTCTGCCAAGACTCAAAAATACAAAAATTGACATTCAAATAATAAAAAATGAAGATATTTTTGTCGAGACGTACATGAATGAACTTATTCAAGTTACCCTAAATATCATAAATAACGCCATTGACGTATTAATTTCACTAGAATTGGACGCTCCAAAAATCACTATCTCAATAGAAGAAAACAAAGACGAAGCGACAATCCTTATAGAAGATAACGCCAATGGAATAAGTGAAGAGATATTGCCAAAAATATTCGATCCATACTTTAGCACAAAAGGCAAAAATGGAACGGGCTTAGGTCTCTACATGAGTCAAATGATAATTCAAAAACAGTTTGATGGAGTTATTGGCGTTGATACTTCACCTCAGGGAACAATATTTAAAGTGAAAATAAAAAAAACGCTCTCATAATTCAGAGCGTTTTTGAAACTTTTTTACGCCTACATGTCAGATGCGTTAGCGTATGGATTAACGGAAATCCATCTTTTGATTTTATTCTTATTGGGATATAATAAACGGAGATAAATATTAGGAATTAAATATGTATATAGAAAATTTGAAGTTTTCGTTGTGGGCCGATTTTATTGAAAGAGATTTTTTGGACCATGAATTTAAAGATTTGATAAATGAGGGGATTGTAAATGGGGCGACGTCAAATCCAGCCATATTTAAAAACGCGATCTTAAATTCTCTAGCGTATAAAACGCAAATAGAATCTTTGCGCGGCCTAGACGCAAAAGCAAAGTACGAAGCGATCGCAATGTATGACATAACAAAAGCCGCGGACGTTTTAAAGCCTCTTTTTGATAAAGGCGACGATGGTTACGTAAGCATTGAAGTCGATCCATTTTATTGCGATGACGCGGACGCCAGCGTAGCGGAAGGAAAAAGACTTTTCTCTAGCATCAATAGAGAAAACGTTATGATAAAAGTCCCAGCGACGCCTGCGGGATATATCGCAATGAAGGAGTTGACTTCAGTGGGGATTCCCGTAAACGCGACGCTTGTTTTTAAAAAAGAACAAGCGCTTTCATGCGCGAACGCTTTTAAAGAGGGAAGCGCGATTCTTGGAAAAAGCGTAAACACGGTTATTAGCGTATTCGTAAGTAGGGTTGACCGCGCTTTGGACGAGCGACTTCAAATGAAAGGGGTAGACGTCGCGCTCACTGGAGTCTATAACTCTGCGGACATATACGCTAGAGTACAAGAGACTCAAGTCGACTCGTGTCGAGTTCTTTTTGCGAGTACGGGAGTCAAAGACGACTCGCTTGCGCCACACTATTACATAGAACGACTCTTAGCGTACAATAGCGTAAACACGGCTCCGATAGATACAATAAAAGCGTACCATTCAAATGGCGCAAAAGAACGGGCTTTGCCAATTGCGTCAACCGTGATAGAAGCTCATTTTACTAAGATCAAAAATGCGGGAATTAACTTAGATGAGGTTTTAGATAAGCAAATTGCAGATGGCTTGGCAAGTTTTAAAGAAGCGTTTAGCGATATATTGGATGCGTTATGAGTAGTGAAGTAGACGTAAGTCAGCTAACTTTCGAGCAACTTACTAAAGTTAGAGCGTATCTTAAAAAGCTGATTGACAATGGAGGCAGCGATCTTCATGTCAAAGCAAACGCCGTAATTAGAGCTAGAATACAAGGAAAAATCGTTCAATTTTCTGGAGGAGTTCTCTCTCCCTCAGACGCGCTAACTTTCGCCAAAGAACTTTTAAAGGGTAGATTTGCGGAGTTTGTTGAAAAAAAAGAGTTGGATTTAGTTTATCCTTATGATGAAAGAAATCGTTTTCGCGTAAACGTGTTTTTCCAAATGGATGGAATTTCTGCCGTTTTTCGCGTTATCCCTGTTAAAATTCCATCATTTGCGGAGTTGAAGCTTCCCGAAGTATTGAAAACTTTTACGCAAAAAGAGAGAGGCTTGGTTTTGGTGACGGGAGTGACCGGTAGTGGAAAATCAACTACGTTGGCAACTCTTATTAACGAGATAAACTTGACGCAAAGAAAGCACATCATTACAATAGAAGATCCAATAGAATTTGTTCATAAAGATAGAGGTTGCATCATTAATCAACGTTCAGTCGGTCAAGACACTCTATCGTTTGGCATGGCCCTTCGCGCGGCTCTTCGTGAAGATCCAGATATTATTTTGGTTGGAGAGATGAGGGATAAAGAAACTATTAATCTCGCTCTTCACGCAGCGGACACTGGACACTTGGTCTTCTCAACTTTGCATACCATAGACGCTAAAGAGACTATAAATCGTATTATCGCGCAATTTCCCACAGAGGAGCAAAATCGAGTAAGACTCTCAGTCGCGGGAGTTATACAAGGAATTATATCTCAGCGTTTAGTGCCGACGATCGATGGTGGACGACGTGCGGCTTTGGAAGTGCTCGTTCGAACGCCAACAGTTGAAAAATTAATTATGGAAAACCGTGATTATGAAATACGAGACACTATAGAAAAGGGTAGAGAACACTACAAATCTCAAAGTTTTGATCAAGCTCTTTTGGAGTTATACGATAATGGGGTTATTTCTAAAGAAAGAGCATTGGAAAACGCTACTAGCTCAGCCGATTTAGAGCTTAAAATGAGTGGACTTACAAGTGGCGGCATTTCTGAAACCAGTGTGAACGCTAACGCTAAGAGTTACACTGAAGATGATGATATTTTTCAATTAAAGTAAAGTTTAAATCATATATGGCTACAATGCCACTCATTTTTAAAACACAAGGAATTAATATGTTAGAAGGTATAGTTAGAGAGAGTACTGGCAAGCAAACTACAAAAACGCTTCGCCGTGATGGTTATCTAATTGCGAATATTTACGGAAAAGGTCTTGAAAATATCAACGCCGCGTTCAAAATGAATGAATACATCCGTACTGTTCGTAATAAAGGAACTTTAGCGTTCCCAGTAAGTATCGCTGGCGCGGAGATGAACGTCGTTGTTCAGTCGTATGAGTCACAAGCGGTTACGGGAATTCTTTTACATGTTGATTTAATGGTGGCTCAACCAGGAGTTGTTACTACTTATAACGTGCCAGTAGTGACAGTTGGCGAAGCGAAAGGTCTTAAGAACAAAGGTCTTGTTCATAAAGCAAAACCTCGTTTAACGGTTAAAGGCGCAATTGAAAACGTGCCTAATTCTTTTGAAATAGACGTTACAAACATGGATACTGGCGATTCTAAATTAATTCGTGATTTAGAAGCTATTCCTAACGTTACTATGCTAGACGCTGATCGCGTAGCTGTAGTAAGTATTATTAAAGCTAAATAATCATGCTTATAGTCGGACTAGGGAATCCTGGTTCCGAGTATGAAAGAACTCGCCATAATATTGGCTTTATGGTTATAGACGAGCTTATAGTAAGACAAAACGCGAAAAAACTCTCTTCTTCGTCATTTAATGGCGAACTGTATAAATTCAAAAATCATTTTTTATTAAAACCACTCACTTTTATGAATCTTTCTGGCAACGCTATCGTCGCAGTTAAGAATTTTTACAAAATAGAAGAAGTCGTTGTAATACATGATGATTTAGATTTACCCTTTGGCTCGCTTCGCTTTAAACATGGTGGCGGGCATGGTGGACATAACGGTCTAAAATCCACCGATGAGAGAATCTCGAAAGAGTACGCTAGGGTTAGAATGGGAATAGGAAAACCTGAGCGTAAAGGCGAAATAACTTCATATGTGTTAGGGCGGTTTTCTCAAGAAGAAGAGAAACTCATGAGTGAATGGATAAAAAAAACTTGCGAAGCCATAGAGTCTTTATTGACAACTTCATTGGAAGACGTAAGTTCCTTGCATACAATTAAACAAATTCCTATAAAATAAGATTATGCTAGCCTTTAAATACATTTCATTTCATTATTTAAGATATTTTTTTATTATTTTGATTGCTCTGCTTATGTTCATGGTTGGATTTGATTATATGCAATACGCCGATCAATTGTCCAAATCCGCCAACTTACTACTGATTTATTTGGTATATAAATCTTTTTACGCGATAGACATGCTCGTTCCTTTGGCTTTGGTTTTCGCTATGATTTCAACTAAAGTGTACTTAATTCGATCTAACGCTTTAGTCTCTTTTTATTCGCTTGGTTACTCTAGAGTGGATGTTTTGCGTCCTTTTGTCGTCTTGTCAACTTTTATGATATTGGTCTTTATTGGACTCCACTCATTCTCTAGTTTCTCAAGGGCAAATGAATTTTCTGACAATATCCGTAGTCATTCACAATATTTAAATCCCACAAGAGACCTTTTTTTTACCTACCAAGGACAATACATATATTTTTCAAGGATGCTTCCCCTTCAAGAAAAAGCCGAAGGGATTCGCGTTTTTAGCGTTGAAAACGACTCTTTAAAAGAGGTCTTAATAGCAAAAGAAGCCATTTACAGAGATGAATATTGGCATATTAAAAACGCGGATATAATAATGAAACCCGATAAGCTGGATTTTGATTCTTTGGGGATGAAAGTCACTTTATCCAAAGATTTAAACATCTTGAAAGATTTTCGACCAAAAATGCTTGATCAAGTCTATGAGGGCAAAGTGAATTTTACGATTAAGAACGCCATAGACGCCATAATCCTTTTGGACAAGCAAAATATAAACACAAGCAGCATTAAAGGAGCCTTATATAGGATATTCGTATATCCATTTTTTGTTCCATGCATGGTTGTGATAATTTTTTTCTTTGTGCCTATTAGCGTTAGATTTTTAAACGTTTCCCTTTTTAGTTTTGCCGCGATATTGGCGACGTTGTTAGTGTGGGGAATTTTATTTATGTTGATTGAGTTGGCGAACAATAAAACGATCCCAAGTGAAATTGGCGTTATAATGCCAATTGCAATACTGTTTTTAATAGCTTTACGACAGTACAGACATTACCGCTTTTCAACTTCTTAGTGAGTTATAAGTAGTTTTTAGATAGAATGCCAAAAAATATTTTGGACATTTTATGATTGACTTTAGAGCATTGACAAACGAATATAAAACCCCCTTGTACGTTTATGATTTTGACTATATGACAAAACAATTTGATAAACTCAAAGAGGCTTTTAGAGGTAGAAAATCCATAGTGGCTTACGCCGTCAAGGCCAATTCAAATTTAAGCGTCGTTCAGCATTTCGCGAAAATGGGTAGTGGAGCGGATTGCGTTTCAATTGGCGAGGTGCGCCGCGCGTTTTTAGCTGGAGTTCCAGCGTATAAAATAATTTTTTCTGGCGTTGGAAAGAGCGACTCTGAAATTCGAGAAGCTTTAGAGAAAGACATCTTATACATCAACGTTGAAAGCGAAGCTGAACTTGGTCGCGTAGAAATGATCGCGGAGGAGTTAAACGCAAAGGCTCGCATAAGCGTTAGAGTAAATCCAAACATAGATCCCAAAACGCATCCTTACATCTCAACGGGACTTCATGACAATAAATTTGGAGTTGATCTCTCAACCGCAAAAAGAATGTACATTCAAGCGAACAACTCTTTACATTTAGATCCAGTTGGAATTCACTTTCACATTGGTTCTCAACTAACCGAGCTCACTCCGATCCGCGAGTCGGCGGAAATCGTGGCGGACTTGGTTCGCTCTCTTAGTAAGATTAAAATAGAGTTGAAGTTCTTTGATATCGGTGGTGGATTGGGCGTTAGATACGACAACGAGACGCTCATTGAACCTTATGAGTACGCGCAAGCAATTTTAGGGACTTTAAGAGCCTTGGATTTAACCATTATTTGCGAACCGGGAAGATTCTTGACCGCAAACGCCGGTTATTTTGTAAGCAAAGTTCTTTATGAAAAACAAAACGGGGCTAGAAAATTCGTAGTCGTCGATGGCGCCATGAATGACCTTTTGCGTCCCGCTCTTTATGGCGCTTATCATAAAATTGAGGCGATAACGGTGTCTACTGGCGAAACGAGAGCCGTTGACATCGTTGGTCCCGTTTGCGAGAGTGGAGATTTTTTTGCAAAAAATTATCAATTGCCAGAATTGGCTCATAATGATTTAGTTGTCGTTCATAGCGCTGGCGCTTACGGTTTTGGCATGGGAAGCAACTACAACACCCGTGGGCGAAGCGCGGAAGTCGCTCTGAAGAATGGAGAAGTAAAACTTATTAGAAAACGTGAAACTTTTGAAGATTTAATTGCTTTAGAGCAAGAGTTTTTGGACTAGGAACTTTCATTGTATTTTATTGACGTTCAAGGCACTTTAATAAGCGACGTGGATAAAACGCCCATTCGTGGAAGCGTTGAATTCATAGACATGCTAAACGAAAAAAAAATTCCATACGCGATAATCACAAATAATACAAAAAAAAAGTCTGTGGAATTTTACGACTTTTTAATTAAGTTAGGTTTTAATTTCGATTTTGACAAATACCTTGATCCTTTAATGTTATTGGAATCTCGCGTTTCCAAAGAGTCCGTCGCCGCATATGGCTCAAACGAATTTTTAGAAACTTTGGTGAACATGGGTTATGAGTTAAACTATGAAACGCCAAAAACGGTTTTAGTGGCCATCAAAGAAAATTTTGACTCGCAAGAGTACGCTCAAATGATAGAACTTCTGTTGTCTGGCGCCTCTTTGGTTGGTATGCATGAAACCTCGCTTTACGCTAAAAACAATAAACGCTATCCTGGAGTGGGAGCAATTTTAAAACTTTTGGAATTTGCCACTTCAACGAGTTATGAAGTTGTTGGAAAGCCTAGTGAAACCTTTTACAAAGAGGCTTTGCGAATGTTAAAAAAACAAAATTCCAACGCCAATTTTAGTGACGTTACAATAATAAGCGACGATGTCAAGGGTGATTTAGGTGGCGCGAAAGAGTTGGGAATGAAAACTATTTTTGTAACGAGTGGAAAGTATAAAACATCGCAAGAAATAGTGCCATTTTTGGATGAGAATCTCAAACCAGACTTAATTTATAGCGATATGCAAGAGATACTGGAGAATATATGAAAACTTTACAAGATTGTAGAAACGAGATAGATACGATAGACAATGAGATACTAATACTTCTTAACAAACGCATGAAAGTTGTTGAACAAGTTGGTAAGATTAAACATGAAACCGGTACCGCCATTTATAGACCGGAACGCGAAAAAGAAATAATTGATAGGCTAAACGGCTTAAGCAAAGAGCAAAACGGAATATTGAACAAAGGCGCGATCGAGGCCGTATTTTTGGAAATATTCGCGGTGGCTCGCAATCTTGAATTGCCAGAACGCATCGCGTATCTTGGACCCGAGGGAAGCTTCACTCATCAAGCGGCGGAGAGTCGTTTTGGCGGAATGAGCGAATACTTGTCTTTAAACTCCATTCATGCGGTTTTTTCCACTTTAGAGTCAGGACGCGCGAAATTTGGCGTAGTTCCAATCGAAAATTCACGCGACGGAATCGTTGGAGAAACTTTAGACTATTTGGCCAAAAGTTCTGTGAAAATAGTTGCCGAACTTTATATGCCGATTCATATGTCTTTTGCCACTAAAGAAGAAAAACTGGAAAAAATCACTAAGATATATTCAAAAGACAAGGGCTTTGGTCAATGTCGAGAGTTTTTGCTAGAACATGGACTTATGAACGTTGAACACGTTCCAGTGGAATCAACTGCGACAGCGGCGATATTGGCGGCTAAAGAGCCGCACACCGCGGCAATTTGTTCGCATATAGCCGCTAAGTTATATGAATTGCCAACTCTCTTTGAAAACATTGAAGACGCTATGGACAATAGCACTCGTTTTGTGATTTTAAGTAATTTTAAAAACGCCATCAGCGAACATGACAAAACGTCTATATTAGTTCGTTTGGAAGATGGCGTTGAAGCGGGTTCATTGGTGAGATTTTTGGAAGATTTTAATAATGAAAAGATTAACTTGTCAAAAATAGAGTCTCGTCCATCTAAAGACAAAAGTGGTTTTGGATACTGGTTCTTTATGGATTTTTATGGTCACATAGATGATGAATCTGTGCAAAAAGCGATACGAAA